>NZ_JBNYXT010000013.1:0-121817 GCF_051380795.1 Janthinobacterium leeuwenhoeki | reverse complement strand
GTTTCGTTGCTGAATACTCAGCGACGCTTCCAGCGTGTTTAATGAACCGCCGTATGCGGAACCGCACGTACGGTGGTGTGAGAGGGCGGCTGAGGTAACTCAGCCCCCTACTCGATGATGGGCGCTGCGCCGGGCAAGCTGATATTGTTTAGAGGAACTGTTCGGTACCGATAAAATAATGTTGACTATGTGCAATTTATTCCGGCGATCTGAGCCTTGATCGGGATTGAGGGGTAAAATACCAGGCATACGGCACAGGCATGGTGCTTATATCTTGATGATATGACACGACCACGACGCCGTATGACTTTTATTTACTCACATCATAGAGGCCTGAATATGGTTCAGATGTCCAGGCGCCAGTTCCTTCGGGTAACTGGCGCGACCATTGCTGGTTCCAGCCTCGCCCTGCTCGGTTTCGCACCGGGCCAGGCGATGGCGGAAGTGCGGCAATACAAGCTGTCTCGCACCACCGAGACACGCAATACCTGTCCCTACTGTTCGGTAGGATGTGGCGTCCTGCTGTATGGACTGGGCGACGGCGCGAAAAATGCCGTCTCCAGCATCATCCACGTGGAAGGCGATGCCGATCACCCGGTGAACCGCGGCACCTTGTGCCCGAAGGGCGCCAGTCTGGTCGACTTCATCCACAGCCCGAACCGCCTGAAAGTGCCCGAATACCGCGCACCGGGTGGCACGGAATGGCAACCGATCTCCTGGGATGTGGCGCTCGACAAGATCGCGCGCCTGATGAAGGATGACCGCGATGCCAACCTGATCGAAAAGAATGCCGACGGCAAGACCGTCAACCGCTGGCTCTCCACCGGCATGCTGGCCGCGTCCGCCGGCAGCAACGAGGTGGGGTATCTGACCCACAAGACAGTGCGCAGCATGGGGATGCTGACCTTTGATAATCAGGCGCGTGTATGACACGGACCGACGGTGGCAGGTCTTGCCCCGACGTTTGGCCGTGGCGCGATGACGAATCATTGGGTCGATATCAAGAATGCCGATGTGATTTTGGTCATGGGCGGCAATGCAGCAGAAGCACATCCTTGCGGATTCAAATGGGTCACGGAAGCGAAGGCGCATAACAAGGCCAAGCTGATCGTTGTCGATCCGCGTTTTACCCGTACGGCATCCGTGGCAGATTACTACTGCGCCACGCGTACCGGCACGGACATCGTTTTCCTCGGCGGTATCATCAATTATCTGCTGACGAACGACAAGATCCAGCATGAGTACGTGCGCAACTACACGGACATGCCCTTCATCGTGCGCGAAGACTATGCGTTTGAAGATGGCCTGTTCTCGGGTTTCGACAAGGAAAAAGGCAAGTACACCAACAAGGCCACCTGGGATTACGAGATCGGCGACGACGGTTATGCCAAGGTCGACCCGACCCTGGAACATCCGCGCTGCGTCTACCAGATGATGAAGAAGCACTACGCGCGCTACACGACCGAGATGGTCGAACGCACGTGCGGCGTGTCGCCCGACAAGTTCCACAAAGTGGCGGAAGCATTGGCTTCGACCGCCGTGCCGGGACGCGCCGGCACCATCTTGTACGCACTGGGCTGGACGCACCACTCGACGGGCGCGCAAACCATCCGCACGGGCGCCATGGTGCAGCTGTTGCTGGGCAATATGGGTATCGCCGGCGGCGGTATGAACGCCTTGCGCGGCCACTCGAACATCCAGGGCTTGACCGATCTGGGCCTGATGTCGAACCTGTTGCCAGGTTATATGACCCTGCCCAACGAAGCCGAACAGGACTTCGATGCGTACATCGCGGCGCGCGCCACCAAGCCGCTGCGGCCGAACCAGCTCAGCTACTGGAGTAATTACCGCAAATTCCACGTCAGCTTCATGAAGACGTGGTGGGGTGATTTCGCCACGGCCGAGAACAATTACGCCTTCGACTACCTGCCGAAACTCGACAAGCCGTATGACTTGATGCAAGCCATCGAGAACATGCACCAAGGCAAGATGACGGGCTATATCTGCCAGGGCTTCAATGTGCTGGCGTCCGCGCCGAACAAGCAGAAGGTCACGGAGGCGCTGTCGAAGCTGAAGTTCCTCGTCATCATGGACCCGCTGGCCGTGGAAACGGGCGAATTCTGGAAGCCGCACGGGCAATACCACGAAGTCGATCCCACCAAGATCATGACGGAAGTGTTCCGCTTGCCAACCAGCTGCTTCGCCGAAGAACGCGGTTCGCTGGTGAGTTCCTCGCGCGTGCTGCAGTGGCACTGGCAGGCGGCCGAACCGCCGGGCCAGGCGCGCAGCGACCTGGAGATCATGTCGGGCCTGTTCTTGCGCATGCGTAGCATGTACCAGAAAGAGGGCGGCAAGTTCCCCGATCCGATTCTCAACCTGACGTGGAATTATGCGCAGCCACATAACCCGCAGCCGGAAGAAATCGCCCGCGAATTCAACGGCAAGGCATTGGCCGACTTGTACGATCCGAAAGACGCCACCAAGTTGCTGGTGAAGAAGGGCGAGCAGCTGGCCTCGTTTGCGCAATTGCGCGACGATGGCACGACCACCAGCGGTTGCTGGATCTTCGCCGGCAGCTGGACGCAGGCAGGCAACCAGATGGGACGGCGCGACAATAGCGACCCGACCGGCATCGGCCAGACGTTGGGCTGGGCCTGGGCGTGGCCGGCCAACCGCCGCGTGCTGTACAACCGCGCCTCGTGCGACTTGAAGGGCAAGCCTTTCGACCCGACGCGCAAGTTGATCGAGTGGAATGGCACGAACTGGAGCGGGGCAGACATTCCCGACTTCAAGGTCGATGAACCGCCGGAAAACGGCATGGGCCCCTTCATCATGCTGGGCGAAGGCGTGGCGCGCTTCTTTGCGCGTGGCGCCATGGCCGAAGGGCCGTTCCCCGAGCATTACGAGCCGTTCGAAAATCCGCTGGGCTACAACCCCATGCATCCGAAAAACCCGCAGGCGACCAGCAATCCGGCCGCGCGCGTGTTCGCAGATGACCGGAAAATGTTCGGCACGCATGAGGAATATCCGCATGTGGCGACCAGCTACCGCCTGACTGAGCATTTCCATTACTGGACCAAGCACGCGCGCCTGAACGCCATCATCCAGCCGCAGCAATTCGTCGAAATCGGCGAAGAGCTGGCCAAGAGCATCGGCGTCGTTGCCGGTGGCGAAGTGCGCGTCAGTTCCAAGCGGGGCCACATCATCGCCAAGGCCGTCGTCACCAAGCGCATCAAGGCTTTGATGATCGAGGGCAAGCAGGTGCATACCGTGGGCCTGCCGCTGCACTGGGGCTTCACGGGCGTGGCCAAGCCGGGGTATCTGATCAATACCCTGACGCCGGGCGTGGGGGATGCGAATTCGCAAACGCCGGAATTCAAGTCCTTCCTCGTGAAGGTGGAAAAAGCATGATGGGAGCTCAATAATGGCACTGCAATCCTTAGATATCCGGCGCCTGTCGGCGACCACGGTGACGCCGCCGCAAGCGCGCAGCCCGGTGACGGGCACCGTGGCCAAGCTGATCGATGTGTCGAAATGCATCGGCTGCAAGGCTTGCCAGACGGCGTGCATGGAATGGAACGACTTGCGTGACGAAGTCGGCGAAAACCATGGCACCTATGACAACCCGACCGACCTGACGCCGCAATCGTGGACGGTGATGCGTTTTGCCGAACACGAAAACAACGACGGCAACCTCGAGTGGCTGATCCGCAAGGATGGTTGCATGCACTGTGAGGATCCGGGCTGTCTGAAAGCCTGTCCGGCGCCGGGCGCCATCGTGCAATACACGAACGGCATCGTCGATTTCCACCAGGAAAACTGCATCGGCTGCGGCTATTGCGTGGCCGGCTGTCCTTTCGACGTGCCCCGCATTTCGAAAAAGGACGACCGCGCCTACAAGTGCACGCTCTGTTCGGACCGCGTCGCCGTGGGCCAGGAACCGGCCTGCGTGAAAACCTGCCCGACGGGCGCCATCGTTTTCGGCACCAAGGAAGACATGAAGGTGCATGCGGAAGAGCGCATCGTCGACCTGAAGTCGCGCGGTTTCGAAAACGCGGGCCTGTACGATCCGCTGGGCGTGGGCGGTACGCACGTGATGTACGTGCTGCACCATGCCGACAAGCCGAAGCTGTATTCGAACTTGCCGGAACGTCCGCGCATCAGCCCGATGGTGGGCTTCTGGAAGGGCTGGTCCAAGCCGCTGGCGGTGGCCGGCATGGCCGCCACGGCGCTGGCCGGCTTCTTCCATTACACGCGTGTCGGTCCGAACGAAGTGAGCAAGGACGAAGAGCGCGCAGCGCTGGAAGAGGCCAAGCGCATACGGGAGGAAGACCATGAGCCACAATGATCTGCATGATGGTAAACGGTACGACAAGGATGGCAACCCGCTGATCCAGCGCTACGACCCGAACGAGCGCACGAATCACTGGATCACCGCCATCACCTTCGTCATGCTGGCGCTGTCCGGGCTGGCCATGTTCCATCCCTCGATGGCGTGGCTGGCGAATCTGTTCGGCGGCGGGCAATGGACGCGCATCCTGCATCCGTTTGCCGGCCTGGTGATGTTTGTCTCGTTCGCGATCCTGGTGGTGCGCTTCTGGCACCATAACAAGTTCGAGGACGGCGACAAGCAGTGGCTGAAACAGATGGACGACGTGCTCAACAACCGCGAAGAGAAGCTTCCGAAGATCGGCAAATACAATGCCGGCCAGAAGATCCTGTTCTTCGTGCTGCTCGCTTGCATGGTGGGATTGTTGCTGTCGGGCATCGTGATCTGGCGCGCGTATTTCGCGTTCTATTTCCCGATCGACGTGGTGCGCTTTGCCGCCTTGCTGCATGCCGGTTGCGCTTTTGCCATCATCTGCGCCATCATCGTGCACATCTATGCGGCGATCTGGGTCAAGGGCTCGGTCGGCGCCATGGTGCGCGGCACCGTCACCTACGGCTGGGCGCGCAAGCACCACCCGAAGTGGTTTGAAGCTGTCATTCGCAACAGCAAAGACTGACGGTTTTTTGCTTAATTAGCCCAAGTGCAAGAGCTGGGGTCAGACCCGTCGGGTCTGACCCCGGTTTTCCTTTGCGGCTTGCGCTGCACCATATCGATTAGAATACTTTACAGCCCCCTTTTTTGATGGGAAAACTCCATTGGTACAACGCATTCTTCAGCCAGGCGAAATCGAAGGCCTGGACCATAACGCGATTCCGCGCCTGCTGCTGCCGCAGCCCGTCAGCCTGTTTGCGGCGCGCGCCTTGCGCTTGCGCGAGCTGGCGCAAGGCAAGATCAAGGGCATCCCCGTCGACGCGGGCATGCAGGGTTATCTGGTGCTGATGGCCGCGCTGGCCGACGCGCAGGCCGCCGTGGTGGGGAAACTGGCACCCGGCGCCGTGCCTGCCGCCGACCCTGACGCGCTGCGCCGCGCCATCCAGCACCGCATGCCGGTGCTGCCCGTCAGCGGCGCCCGTCCGCCCGTCTGGCGCGACATTTTCGCCAGCCTGCTCGATGAACTGGCCGCCACGGCGGCCAGCCAGCCGGCATTATCGGGCGGCCTGACCCAGGTGCTGGCCCAGTTGCGCGCGCTCGATGCATCTGCGCTGGATGCCTGCGCCGACGCCGTACTCGATGAAAACGGCGACAACCTGAACCCCATGCATGCACCGTTTGTCGCGGCCGCGCTGCAAATCCTGTGGTCGGTGTCGGCCAGCGAGCTGCGCGCCGCGCGCGTGCCGGACCTGGAAACGGGCACCTTGTGCCCCGTCTGCGGTTCGCACCCCGTCGCCAGCGTGATCCGCATCGGCGGCCAGTCGCAGGGTTATCGCTACCTGCACTGCGGCATCTGCGAAAGCGAATGGCATATGGTGCGCGTGAAGTGCTCGACCTGCGAACAGAATGGCAAGATCGCCTACCAGGGTCTGGACGCGGCTGACGCGGCCCCGTTCGACCCCGTGGCGGCCAAGGACGACAAATTGCCCAACAAGGCGAACGACCCGAAGAAGGTGGCGCGCGCGGAAACCTGCGACGATTGCCATACTTATCGCAAAATCTTCAACCAGGAACACGATTACAACGTCGAACCGCTGGCCGACGACCTGGCC
This sequence comes from Janthinobacterium leeuwenhoeki, assembly GCF_051380795.1. NCBI lineage: Bacteria > Pseudomonadati > Pseudomonadota > Betaproteobacteria > Burkholderiales > Oxalobacteraceae > Janthinobacterium > Janthinobacterium leeuwenhoeki. The sequence goes on along the minus strand of NZ_JBNYXT010000013.1, from coordinate 115,724 downwards.
AGCCTGATGCTCGACCTGCTGGTGGGCGAAGCGGGCTACCAGCGCGCCAGCGGCAATCCGCTGCTGTGGCTGGGGAAGAATGAAGGCAGCGAGGGCCAGCAAGCATGACGACGGGGCAAACCGTGCGCCTGCCGTCGGTCGACCGCATCCTGGGCGACGCGGCTTGCCTGGCCCTGATTGCGCATTACGGCCGCGTGCAGACCCTGGCCTGCGCGCGCGCCGTGCTGGCCGAACTGCGCGCCGCCATGCTGGCCGGTGCAGGGTTTGCTGCATTCGGCGAAGAGGGCGCATCGATTGCCGCCATCGTCGCGCAAATGGGCGAACGCTTGCAAGCGCAAACGCGCTCGCAGCTGCGCGCCGTGTTCAACCTGACGGGCACCGTGCTGCACACCAATCTGGGTCGCGCATTGCTGCCCGACGCCGCCGTGCAAGCCGTGGTGGAAGCGTTGCAATGGCCGATGAGCCTGGAATTCGACCTGGAGACGGGCAAGCGGGGCGACCGCGATGACCTGGTCGAGGAATTGCTGCGCGAATTGACGGGGGCCGAAGCGGCCACCATCGTCAACAACAATGCAGCCGCCGTGCTGCTGATGCTCAATACCCTGGCGCAGAATAAAGAAGTCATCGTCTCGCGCGGCGAGCTGGTGGAAATCGGCGGCGCCTTCCGCATCCCCGACGTCATGACGCGCGCCGGCGCCGTGCTGCGCGAAGTGGGCAGCACCAACCGCACCCACCTGGCCGATTACGCGGACGGCGTGAATGAAGATACCGCCCTCTTGATGAAGGTCCATTGCAGCAATTACGCGATTACCGGTTTCACGAAAAGCGTGGAGCTCGATGAACTGGTGCCGCTGGCATCTCAACACGGCGTGCCGACGGTCGTGGACCTCGGCAGCGGCACATTGCTTGATTTGGCGCAATACGGGCTGCCGCATGAAACGACGGTGCGCGAGACCATCGCAGCGGGTGCCGACCTGGTGACCTTCAGCGGCGATAAATTGCTGGGCGGGCCGCAGTGCGGCGTCATCGTCGGGCGCGCCGACCTGATCGCGAAGATCAAGCGCAACCCGCTGAAACGCGCACTGCGCGTGGGCAAGCTGACCCTGGCCGCATTGGCCCCCGTGCTGCAGCTGTACCGTGCGCCGGATTTGCTGGCCGAACGTCTGACCACCTTGCGTCTGTTGACGCGTACCGCCAGCGCCATGCGCGCCCAGGCGCAAACCCTGCTGCCGCTGCTGCAAGGCGTGCTGGGCTTGCAGTACGTGGTGACAGCTGAAGCCATGAAAAGCCAGATCGGCAGCGGCGCCTTGCCCGTCGATCAGTTGCCCAGTTTTGGCCTGGCCATCCGCAGCGCGCCCGGCTCGCGCCTGAGCAATCCATTGGGCGTGCTGGAGCATCGCCTGCGCGCCTTGCCGTGCCCTGTGATCGGGCGCATCGGCCAGGATACCCTGTGGCTGGACCTGCGCTGCCTGGAAGCGGCGCACGAGGCGGCCTTCATCGCGCAACTGGCCGGGTTGTCCGCATGATCGTCGGCACCGCAGGCCATATCGACCATGGCAAGACGACGCTCACGCGCGCGTTGACGGGCGTGCACACGGACCGCCTGAAGGAAGAGCAGGCGCGCGGCATCTCGATTGAACTCGGTTACGCCTACCTGCCGCTGGCGGACGGCACGGTGCTGGGCGTGATCGACGTGCCGGGCCACGAAAAATTCATCCGCACCATGGCTTCCGGCGTGACGGGCATCGACTTCGCCCTGCTGGTGGTGGCGGCCGACGACGGCATCATGCCGCAGACGCACGAGCACCTGGCTATTTTGCAGCTGCTGGGCGTGACGCGTGGCGCCGTGGCGCTGACCAAGATCGACCGCGCCGACGGCGCCCGCGTGGCGCAGGTGGCGCTTGACATCGCGGCGCTGCTGGCCGGCACGCCGCTGGCGGACAGCCCGATCTTTTCCACTGCCGCCAGCGGCGACAACGATGCTGGCGTGGCGGCCTTGCTGGCGCACCTGACGCAAGTGTCGCGCAGCCTGCCGCAGCGTGACGAGCGGCGCTTGTTCCGTCTGGGCGTCGACCGCGTGTTCACCTTGTCCGGGCAGGGCACCGTCGTCACCGGCACGGCGCTGGCGGGAAGGGTGCAGGTGGGCGACATGCTGCAGCTGGCGCCCGGTGGCGCGCAGGCGCGGGTGCGCAGCATCCATGCGCAGAACCGCGCGGCCGAGACGGGTATGGCGGGCCAGCGCCTGGCGCTGAACCTGGCCGGCATCGACCGCGAGCGCATCGAGCGGGGCAGCTGGATCGTCGCGCCGTCGCTGGCGCAGTGCTCCGAGCGCCTCGACGTGGAACTGACCCTCTTGCCTGACGCGGGCGTGCAACTGAAAGCCTGGTCGCCGCTGCATGTGCACCTGGGCGCGGCGCACCAGCTGGCGCGCGTCGTCATGCTCGATGGCGAGACCCTGTCGCCGGGACAGACGGGCAGGGTACAACTGGTGTTCGAGTCTCCCATGCACGGCGTGCCGGGCGACCGCTTCGTCGTGCGCAATGCGCAAGCGACGCAGACGGTGGGCGGCGGCATGGTGCTCGATCCGTTCGGCCCCGCGCGCAAGCGCCGCAGCCCGGCACGCCTGGCGTGGCTCGATGCGCTGGCCGCGTTTGTCGCGCAGGGCGATTATGCGGCCCTGCTGGCGCAAAGCCCGTTGGGCTTGCGCGAGTCGCTGCTGGTGCGCCTGTCCCTGCTGCCGGCGAACGCCATCGCGCTGCCGGCCGATACGCGGCGCATCGCCCTGCGCGGTGGCGACGCGCTGCTGCTGGCGCCGGCGGCGCAGGCCGCGTTGGAAGAGCGCGTGCTGGCCGCCCTGGCGGTGTTCCACGCGCGCGCGCCCGACGAGGCGGGGCCGGAACTGTGGCGTTTGAAACGCATCGTCGATGCGGAGATGGAAGACGCCTTGTGGAGCCACCTGGTCGAAGGCTTGCTGGCGCAGGGCAGTGTGCTGGCGCGTGGCGCCAGCCTGCACTTGCCGACGCACAGCGTGGAATTGACGCCGCAGGAGCAATCGATGGCCGAGCCCTTGCTGGCCGCGTTGGAGCAGGGGCGTGCCGATCCGCCCTGGACGCGCGACCTGGCGCGCGACTGTGGCCTGGCCGAGGACGAGACGCGCCGGCTGTTGCGCAAACTTGCCAAGGCCGGGCAGATCAGCCAGGTCGTGCACGACCTGTTTTATCACCAGGCGGCGCTGGCCGAGCTGGCCCAACTGGTGCGGGAACTGACGCAAAAGGCAGAAGCGGCAGCAGGCTTACCGGCCGGCAATGGCGCCGTGGGTGCGGCCACCTTCCGCGACGCCAGCGGCCTGGGCCGCAAGCGGGCGATCCAGGTCCTGGAATTCTTTGACCGCGTCGGTTATACTCGTCGTGTTGGCAATGGGCATCTATTACGCCCGCAGGCGCTGTGGTCCTACACTGCGGCCTTGCCCAACAGCTAAGTACTAAGTAGGGCGTAATAAATTATTGTGATTTCTGACTTCCATAACCGGCGCTCTGCGGCGTTGCCCGCTGCTAGCAGTGCTCGCACTGCGTCGCAGTGGGCGCCTTGCAGAGCATCCGGTTCTGTTTGTCATAACTTCACAATAATTTCCCACGACCTACTTAGCTCAGGCACCGCGGAAAGCACACTCATCCGGTGATGTGGCCGGGCTTCAAACCCGGTGGAGGGCGTCAGACGTTCTCCCGTAGGTTCGACTCCTACTGTTTTCCGCCAGTTATTTTTCTCGCCATCTTCCCCTTGCATGATGATCCCAGCGTTGGCCCGGAGCCACGTTGTGGAAAAATAATGGTCTAATTAACAATATTTTGACTATGCTCGGCGGGGGCCGATGGTACCATCCTGCTGGTGGCAGGGATGCGTATGCCCTGTAGTGGAAGAAGGCAAGCATGAAACAAGCAAGCATGGCACGGCTGTTGGCAGTGGCGCTGCTGATGCCGGCGCTGGCCGCGGCGGTGGACGTGCGCATCGTCGGCGAGCATTTGCCGCCGTCGAGCATGATGGAAGGCAATGTCGTCGTCGGGCGCGAAACGACGAAGGTGCGCGACATCATGGCGCGCGCCGGTCTTTCCTACAGCATCGAATTGCTGCCGTGGAAGCGCGCGTATACGCAGGCGCTGCGCGAGCGTGACACCTGCATCTTTTCCACCAGCCGCACGCAAGAGCGCGAAGCGCAATTTCGCTGGATCGGCCCCCTCAACGAAGCGGAGTGGGTACTGTATGGCCTGGCCGAGCGGCACCTGGCCCTGCGTACGCTGGCCGATGCGCGCGGCCTGGTGATCGGCACGGTGCTGGGCGACGCGCGCGACGATTTCCTGCGCCAGCGCGGCATGAACGTGGCACCCGTGACGCAGGAGTGGCTCAATCCACAAAAGCTGCTGCTGGGACGCATCGACCTGTGGGCCGTCGGCATGGCGGTGGGCAGCAAGCCGTTTGCCGGCAAGGAGTGGGAGGGCAAGGTGGTGCCGCTGCTTACTTTTAACCGCGTGGAGACCTATCTGGCCTGTAACCTCAAGGTGCCCGAGGCGCAGGTGGCGGCCATGCAGCGCGCGGCAGCGGCCATGCGCCGTGACGGCAGCATGGCGCGCGAACAGCTGCGCTGATTCAGTGCATTGAGTCAGCTTTCCAGCCACTGGCGCACGCAGTTGCGTCCTTCGCGCTTGGCCTGGTACAAGGCCTGGTCCGCATGGCTGTAGGCTGTTTCAAATGACGTGCCGGCGCGGTTCCAGCTCAGGCCCACGCTGACGGTGATGGCGCGCGTGATGGGCGCCGCGTGGCGCTGGCGGCCGACGCTGTCGCAGATGCGCTGCGCCACTTGCGCCGCGTCGTCGCGCGAGGAGGTGGGCCAGACCACGGAAAACTCTTCGCCACCAACCCGGCCAATGGCCGTCTCCTGTCCCAATAGTCCCTTCAGGCAGTCCACCACGGCCTGGATCACGCCGTCGCCGGCCGGGTGGCCGAAGTCGTCGTTGACTTGTTTGAATAGGTCGATATCGAGCACGATCAGCGCCATGTCGCCCTGTGCCAGACAGCGCGAGGCGTGGTCGATCACGGCGCCGCGGTTCAGCGCGCCCGTCAGCGGGTCGTGCGTGGCGCGGTATTCCAGCTGGCCGGCCAGGGTTTGCAATTGCCGGTTCAGCAAATGCATGTCGCGCTCGGCGCGGTCGCTGCGGCCGATCAGGCGCCGCGTCTCGCGCATCAGCCGCTCGTAGTGGACAATCAGTTCACCGAGCACGCGGCGCTGCGCTTCGCCGCTGGCGTGAGTGTCGGCGTGCATGCGGCGCGCGGCAGCCAGCGCCGCCGCTTCCACGGTGAACAGGTCGGGCTCCAGGCTGGACTCGGAGATGGCGGCGCGCATGCCCTAGCTGCCCTGCACGGGGTGGTCGCGGAAGTCCAGCGCCGTAAAGTCTTGCTGCAGCTCCTGGCCGAACTCCAGGATGGTGTCGTCGTCCTCGTCGTGGTACCAGTTCAGGCGCACCTGGTTGCCGTCCACGGCTGCCTGATTCAGGGTGTCGAACAGGGTAAACAGCATCTTCGTGCTGGAGCTGTTGAAGTAGGCCAGCGAGACGTTGACGGTGATGGTGCTTTCGCGGCAGCCTTCCAGGTAGGCGCGCACGGCGGCGATCAGCGGGCCATAGAAGGCGGCCGCGTTTTCCGGGTACGACTCGCCCTTGATCGACAGGGTGTGCTGCTCGAAACGGAAGTCGATTTCGGGCGAACTCGGGGTCGCGGCGATGAACAGTGGTGACGGTAATTGCATATGCTTTCCTGAGTCGGCTCTTTCAAATGATGGCTTTGATGCAGAAGATGGTGTGGCCCGGCTCCTGAGGATCCTGGACGAATTCGAATTCCAGCGGCTCGCTGGCGTCGCGCGCCATGGTGAGAAAACCCAGGCCCGCGCCCTTGCTGTCGGCCGGCGCTTCCTCGCGCAGGGCCTTTTTATACGCCAGGCGGATTTCTTCCATCGTCATGCTGTGCAGCGGTTCCAGCCGGGCGCGGATCTGCGCCACGTTGTCCGTCGAGACAGGGTTGGCGCACAGCAGGAAAAAGCTGTCGCCGCGCGTGCCGATGCAGAACGAGCCGCGCCGCATCTGCTGGTCCAGCTGCGCATCGGGTGTCAGGCTGTCGGCGGAATAATGCATGATGTTTTGCGACATCTCGATGAACGAGGAAAAGATGCGCCGCCGCGTGGGCCCGGCCGCGCCGGCCGTATCGAGGCGCGCCTTGATGGTTTCGGAAATGGCATTCACGACGTGCTGCGAGAAATAGCCCACGTAAAAAAAGATGATGTTGCGCTTGCGCGCTACATCCCAAAACTCGTTGAATTCTTGGTACAGCACGTCCTTGCTCCTGGCTAGCCGGTGACCCGGTTTCTTGTTGATAAGGTGGCGCGATGGCGCCAAAACTACAGGCGGAAACAGAAGAAGGTCAGGTCATCGCGACGCGGCTGCATGCCCTGCCAGGCGGCGCTGTCCTGCAACAGGGCCGCCGCCACGGCGCTGGCGGGAGAGTCGCGCTGTGCCAGCAGCTGCTCGCGCATGCGCCGCTTGCCGTAGGCGATATCGCGCGCGCCGCCGATCTGGTCGAGCAAGCCGTCGGTGGTGAGGAACAGCAGGCTGCCGGCGGGTATGGCGAGCGTTTCGTTGTACCAGCAGTAGTCGGCTGGCGTGTCGACATAGCCCACGCCCATGCGCGCGCCGTCGATGGCGCGCACGCTGTCTTCGCCCGGCGCGACCACGTGCAGCGCCAGTTTCGCCCCCGCGAAACGCAGGCTGGCGCTGGCCGTGTCGTAGCACAGGAAGGCGCAATCCATGCCGTCGTTCGAGCCGGCGTGGCCGGTGGCCTCGCCGCTGCTGGTGCCGTCCTGGCCCAGCAAGGTCTTGATGGCACGGCTGACGGCGCCGATCAGGGCGGCCGGATCGTGCGGCCCCAGTTCGCGCAAGGCCTGGCTCAAGGCCGATGAGGCGATCAGGGTCATGAAGGCGCCCGGCACGCCGTGGCCGGTGCAGTCGGCGATGGCGGCAAACCAGCCGCCCGCGTGGCGCTCGAAAAAGTAGAAATCGCCGCCGACGACGTCGCGCGGCTGCCATTCCAGGTGCGCATCGGGCAGGGCGGCGCGCAATTCCGCACTTGATGTGCGCAGCAGGGCGCGCTGGATCACGCTGGCGTAATCGATGCTGTGCATGATTTGCCGGTTCTTTTCGGCCTGCATGGTGGCTACCACGTTCATCAGCTGCAAGCCGAAGCCCACGCCGGCCAGCGCGCCATCGTGGGTGATGATGAAGCCGTCGGCCAGCGCCTTCTCTCCCGCTTCCACGGCGCGGAAGGTGAGGTCTTCGATGCTCATGGCGCCATCGACGATCAGCGGCTCCTTGTCCATGAAGGCGATACAGCTCTTCTTGCCGTACACCTCGTGATAAAAAGGCTTGGACATTTGCGACATGAAGATGTTGCGGCTGATCAAGCCAATGGGGCGCTGCTGCTCCGTGACGGGTAGGCTCATCATGTCGCGCCGTTCCGTGAACAGTTCCAGCACGGCGAAATTGCTGGCGTCGGCCTGCACGGATTCCGTGGGGATGCACAGATCAGCCGCCACGGACGTGCGATAACGGGGAAGATGCAATCGAGAAGCGTTGAACTCCACAGCGGCTACCTTTACATGACGATCGGACCCTTGTTGTCGCGAAGGCATGGCGACTGACAAACAGGCAATATCATCATGGTAGCCTTTGAATGTGACGGCTTGATTACCAGCTTGTCAAAACCGTATGCAAGATGGCTGCATAGCAAGCAACTTACAGGCGCTGGGCCAGCGCCTGTGCCTGCGCCAACCAGCGCGCGCGCTGTGCTTCGGTGGAATTGAGGATGGGACCGAAGCTGGCCACCCTGACGGGCTTGACGCCGCAAAATTCCAGGGTCGTCTTGCGCAGCTGGTGGATGCCGGGCATATGGTAGGCCCAGCGGAAATACCAGGGTGGGGTATCCATCGTCACCATCAGTTGGGCCGTGCGGCCTTTCAGCAGCTGCGCGGGGAAAGCCTTGCCGGGGCGATACTTGAAAGCGTAGCCGGGCAGGAAGACGCGGTCGACAAACCCTTTCAGCAGGGCTGGCGCGCCGCCCCACCAGATGGGATAGGCGAACACCAGGTGCTCGGCCCAGCTGATGGCTTCCTGCGCCGCCAGCAAGTCCGCTTCCAGCGGCTGCACCTGGCGATAGCCTTCGTGCAGGACGGGATCGAAGTCCAGTTGGCCCAGGCGCAGCTCGCGCACGCTGTGGCCTTCGCTGCGGGCCGTGGCGGCGTAGGCCTCGGCCAGGGCGGCGCAGAAACTGTCGCTGGACGGGTGGCCGAGAAGGATTAACATGCGCTTGGGTGTAGTCTTGGTCATGATGCAGGCTGTCCGTTAAAGAAGAGCTTGCATGCTAAAGCCTGCCCCTGGGGGCAGAGTCAAGCGGCAGGTTCAGGCGGCCTGTTGCAGACGCTGGCGCGCCAGGCAGTCGCGGATTTCCGTGTCGATGTCGGCCAATTGCGCATCGAGCTGGCGCAGGCGGGCGATATCCTGCTGCATCTGTGCGCGCTTGGTGGCGATGTGCTGCGACAGGGCGGCCCAGTCGGTATCGTCGCCAGCCAGAATGGGCAGCAATTCGGCCAGGCGGAAGCCCAGGACCTGTGCCTGGCGTATGAGTTTGACTTGCGCCAGGTCTTGCTGCGTGTAGACGCGGTAGGCGCCGGAGCGGCGCACGTCGCCCAGCAAGCCCAGCGCTTCATAGTGGCGCAAGGCCTTGGGCGAGGTGCCCGCCAGGCGGGCGATTTCTCCGATGTACATGCTTATCCTTTGTTGAGCTGCGGCGCACGCAGTGTAGCGCAGTGGCTTGCCAAGTGCTACCTTGCGCGCAGCCTCACGAGGCTCTGCGCGGCGGGACTTTTTTGGCCGTGCACTCGGCGCAGGTGCCGTACAGCGACAGCGCGTGCTCATGCAGCACGAAGCCCCGCTCGGCGGCGATCTCGTTCTGGCGCAGTTCGATGCCTTCATCGACGAATTCATCGACCTTGCCGCAGCCCGTGCAGACCAGGTGGTCGTGGTGCTGGCCTTCATTCAATTCGAAGACGGCGTGGCCCGATTCGAAATGCCGGCGAAACAGAATGCCCGCTTCGGCAAACTGCATCAGCACGCGGTAGATGGTGGCCAGGCCCACGTCGATCTTTTCGGCCAGCAAGAGTTTGTAGACATCGTCCGCACTCAGGTGCTTGATCGTGCCTTCTTGAAACAGCTGCAGAATCCGCAAGCGGGGGATGGTCACTTTCAAGCCCGATTCCCGCAGTTCCCTCAATATATCCATGTCTCCCATTCCTTTTTGTAATCGCGTAGCGAGGTAATATATTATATCGCAAATGATAATCATTACCATTCTCATGTGCGAAGTGGAAATATTATGCTGGCTAGCTGGCCTGCACACCAGTGACATCGGCGCAAGTGGCGATTGCGCGGCGGGCAACTGGGGTCCGCATGGCGCGGCGGGCTGGCCGCCGGAGAAACGGGGGCAATGCAAGCGGTCGCGCTGCAACGCCGCATTTTCTTGACCTGGGCAAAGGAAAAAATCCCTCTAGTGATGCTATCCAGCACTATTTGATGTGGATCAAAGTTTTTGTTGCACTGCACTCTTAGACTTCGCAGCGTTACTTAACGACAGAGGAAAACATAATGAAAACGTCCGCAACTGCAGCAGCAATCGTCCTGGCCGCCATCGGCGCATTCGCCAGCAACGCCATGGCACAGGAAGGCCCATGGCTGGTCCGTGCGCGCGCCGTGCACATCGATCCGGCCAACAAATCTGCTCCTGTTGGTGGCGTCGGCGCATCCGACCTGATTCACGTCAGCAGCAAGACGATTCCTGAAATCGATATTTCGTACTTCTTCACCCCGAATATCGCTGCCGAGCTGATCCTGACGTATCCGCAAAAGCATGACGTCACCTTGTCCGGCACGAAGATCGGCAGCTTCAAGCATTTGCCGCCGACCCTGTCGCTGCAATACCACTTCATGCCTGAAAAACAGCTCAGCCCTTACGTGGGTGCCGGCGTGAACTATACGAATATCTCGGACGTGAAATTGCTGAACGGCGCCGGCCGCCTTGAGCATGACAGCTGGGGCTTTTCGCTGCAAGCTGGCGTCGACTACAAGCTGGACAAAAACTGGTCCTTGAACTTCGATATCAAGAAAGTACAGATCCGCAGCGACGTACTGGCCGGTGGCGCCAAGATCAGCGAAGTCAAGGTCGATCCTATCCTGATCGGCGTAGGCGTCGGCTACCGCTTCTAAGCAGTGATGGCGCCAGAGTGGCGCGCAGAATAAAAAAGACGGCCAAGTGTGAACCTGGCCGTCTTTTTGCGTGCAGCGCTTTGCTTGCGCCTTATTTTTTCAGCGTCTTTTCCAGCGCCAGCTGGTAATCCGTCTTTTCGTAGCCGGCCAGGTATTTGTTCGTCGCGTCGAGGAAGGCGCGCGAGCGGTAGGCCGCTTCCAGGTCTTTCACCCATGGCTTGGCCTTGTCGGCCGTACGGATGGCCACCAGGTTGATGTAGCTGTCCGAGATCTTTTCCACGGCGAGGGCCGACGTCAGCTTCATGCCGGCGGCCAGGGCGAAGTTGCCATTAACGAAGGCGTAGTCGGCGTCCGCCAGCGAACGTGGCAGTTGCGCCGCTTCCAGCGGCACCAGTTTCAGCTTCTTCGGGTTTTCCAGCACGTCGCGCTCGGAAGCGCGCAGCGGGTCGACGTTCGGTTTCAGTTTGATCCAGCCCATCTTGGCCAGCATCACCAGCGCGCGCGCCTGGTTGGTCGGATCGTTCGGCATGGTGATGGTGGCGCCGTTCTTCACTTCGGCCAGCGACTTCTGCTTGCCGCCATACAGGCCGATCGGCATGGTTGGCACGGTGATGAGGGAGCTCAGTGGCAGCTTGTTATCGGTGGCGAACTTGGTCAGGTAGACGATGTGCTGGAACACGTTGGCGTCCAGCGAGCCTTCGGCCAGCGCATAGTTCGGCTGCACGTAGTCGTTGAATTCGACGATCCTGACCTTGTAGCCCTGTTTTTCCAGGATGGGCTTGATGCCCAGCTTCAGCTGGTCCGAGTATGGGCCGGAGCTGGTGCCGATGACGAGTTCTTTCGGGTCCTTGGCGTGGGCGGCGGTGGCGAAGGCCAGGCTGGCAGCGGCCAGGAGCAGGTTGCGGCGAAGGTGGTTCATGTAAGTCCTTGTTTCTGAATATGAATTAACGTTTGTCGAGGCGCTTGGCGATGCGCGTGCCGGCGAACTGGATGATTTGCACCAGCACGATCAGGATGGCCACGGTGGCGACCATGATGTCCGTCTCGAAGCGGTAGTAGCCGTAGCGGATGGCCAGGTCGCCAATGCCGCCGCCGCCCACCACGCCGGCCACGGCCGAATACGACAGGAAGCTGATCGACAGCACGGTCAGGGCCAGCACCAGGCCGGAGCGCGCTTCGACCAGCAGCACGCGGAAGATGATCTGCATTTCCGACGCGCCCATGGCGTGCGCCGCCTCGATCACGCCGCGCGGCACTTCGCGCAGGTTCTGTTCCACCAGGCGCGCCAGGTAGGGAATGGCGGCAAACGACAGCGGCACGGCGGCTGCCAGCGGGCCGATCGAGGTGCCGGCGATGATGCGCGTCAACGGCGTCAGGGCGACCAGCAAAATGATGAACGGGAAGCTGCGCACGGTATTCACCAGCCAGCCGAGGATCGTTGAGAGGGGGCGGTTTTCCAGCGACTGGCCTTCCGAGACGAGGAACAGCAAAATACCCAGTGGGCCGCCGATCAGGATGGCGGCCGTGAGACCGATACCCAGCATCGTCATGGTCTGGCCCAGCGCCACCCAGATTTCCGGCAGCAGCTTGATGACGTTATTGATCGATTCTTCAAACATGTGTTGCATCCTTCCATGCGGTGGCTTCAAACGCCTCGGTGCCGTAATACGCCAGCTCGCGTCCCAGCGCCGTCTTGCGCGGAGTGGCCGTGTCGCTCAAATCGAATTGTTCGGCGATGGCGCCGTTTTCCACGACGGCCACGCGGTTGCAGATGGCGCCCAGCACCGATAGCTCATGGCTGACGATGACGATGGTCACCCCCAGACGCGCATTGATATCGCGCAGGGTGTCGAGCAGGGCGCGCGTGGTTTCCGCGTCCAGCGCGGACGTCGGCTCGTCGCACAGCAGCACGTCCGGGTGGCTGGCCAGGGCGCGGGCAATCGCCACGCGCTGTTTCTGCCCGCCGGACAATTGCGCCGGATAGCTGTGCAGCTTGTCGGACAGGCCCACCAGCGCCAGGCATTCCTCGACGCGCGCGGCGATTTGCTCGCCCTTGGTCGTGCCATGGATTTTCAAGGGGAAGGCGACGTTGTCGAAGACGCTGGCGTTTTGCAGCAAATTGAATTGCTGGAAAATCATGCCGATATTCTGGCGCGCGTCGCGCAATTCGCTCTTGCCCAGGCGTGTCAATTCGCGCCCGGCCACGGTAATGCTGCCGCTGTCGGGACGCTCGAGCAGGTTAATCAGGCGCAGCAAGGTGGATTTGCCGGCGCCGCTCTTGCCGATCAGGCCGAAAATATCACCGGGATAGACATCCAGCGTGACCGATTTGACCGCGTGGAATTGTTCGCCCTTGGGCAGCGCGAAGGTCTTGTTCGCGCCGTCGATGCGAATCATCGGCGTACGGTGTGTTGTGGTCATGCAGTGTTTCCTTTTTTATTGGACCGTGACAGGCTTGCTTGCCGGGGCCAAATCGCCCAGCCTGTTACGTCGGTTGCGTAGTATACCTCCGATCGTGTTATTACTCCTACGACAGAATCTTGCTTTGAATATGCAAATAATGTCTATGCGCCTTTTTGCAAGTTGAAAAAGCGGGAAAGTGGCGTTCTTGCCGAATTTAATCGCGTTGACTGGCGTGGCGGAGCCGGATCCTGGTGAAAAGTTCGACGCGCCCTGGGCAGGCATCGCGGTGTTTTTATGTGCAGTTCGGCCAACTTGCCGTTTTTTCGACACAGGCAGGGCCGTTTACTGCCCGCCCTTGCCCTCTTCGCGGGCAGATTCTGCTCCGCTGGCGGCAGGGCCTTCGGGACGCCGCAACAGGTAGACGAGGACGGCGATTTCCATGGCGCCCACCATGGCGATGACCCACCACGGTGGTTGGCCCAGGCACATGGCGACAAAGCCGATGGCCATGCCCAGGCAAGCCATGGCCTTGCCGCGCCGCGAAACGGCGCGGTGTTCGCGCCACTGGCGCAGCGGCGGGCCGAAACGGGGATGCTGCAGCAGCCAGTGTTCGAGGCGCGGCGAGGCACGGCTGAAGCAGGCCAGGGCGAGGATCAGGAAAATCGTCGTCGGCATGACGGGCAGCATGGCGCCGATGATCCCCAGCAGCACCATCAGGGCGCCGGCAGCGGTCCAGGCCCAGCGGCGCAGGCGCACACCATGCGCTTCGCGCAATGGCGCCTGGGCGTGCGTCTCCGGCATCAGGCGAAGGCTCCGATGGTCAAGCCCTGGCTGCAGGGGCGGGCGGTGGTGGGGTGCGCGTTCACTGTGCTCGTAGCGTGGCGGTTGGCCGTCATGTTTTTTCTGCTCGGGGGTTCTGCTCTATTATGGGGGAATCAAGGCGACGCTGCATGCGCGCCAGGGCCGCAATGATAACCATCCCACAAAATAATAACAAGAATCATTCTCATTTGTCGCATGCTGCGCTGCCGGATAACGCTGGATATTTTTGGCAATGCAGACAATAATCGGCAGCAGAAGGCGCTGTCGTGGACATTATCGTTGTTATTATCGATTTTATCGATGCTAACTAGGTATATTTTCCGTTTTACATCGATCTTCATGCCATGCATAATCTGTTGCCACTGAAGCCAGACAATCAGCCGCAGCGCTTCCCGCCTGCAGCTGCTTGCGGTTTTGACATCCTCCACTCCCTATCAGGAATCCACCATGAAAAAACTGCTCGCTTTTATCGCCGCCGCCGGCTTCTCGCTGTCCGCCGTTGCCGCACCTGAAGTCTATGTCATCGATGGCAGCCATACCTTCCCCCGTTTCGAGTACACCCACATGGGCTTCTCGACGCAGCAAAGCCGTTTCAATAACACCACCGGCAAGGTCACCCTGGACCGCGCCGCCAAGACGGGTGCCGTCGAAGTGCTGATCGACACCAAGTCCGTCGATACGGGTTCGACCCTGTTCAACTCGCACATCCAGGGCGATGGTTTCCTTGAAACCGACAAGTTCCCGGTCGCCACCTACAAATCGACCAAGTTCAATTTCGATGGCGACAAGCTGGCGTCCGTGGACGGCAACCTGACCCTGAAAGGCGTGACCAAGCCAGTCACCCTGACCGTCACCTCATTCAATTGCGCACCGCATCCGATGCTGAAGAAAGACGCTTGCGGCGCCAACGCCACGGCCAAGATCAAGCGCTCGGAATTCAACGCCGGCAAATATGCGCCAGCTGTCAGCGATGATGTCACCCTGACGTTCGCCATCGAGGCGATCAAACAATAAGCTGCTGCGGTAATAAACTGCTGCGGTCCAAGCTACCGGCTCTGACGCCACAGTTTCGCGGCAAGGTGAAAAGGCGGCGGACTTCGGTCCGCCGCCTTTTTTGTATCTGCTTGCCCCTGCCATCACGCCAGGTGCTTGGTGCGCGCGCCACCTTTGTTTATACCGTGATCCCGCTTTGCAGCACGCCACCGGCTTGCAGTCCATATTCGCCGTCGGCGCTGTGGATGGGGCGTGGCGCGAGGCGCCCGATTGTGCGGCCAGCCTGGCCTCAGGTCGCTGACGAAATCCGTGATGGCCACCATCGGTGCAGGCCTGGTGGCAAAGTAGGTGCCGCAACTGGCCAGGCCGAAATCGGCTGCCAGCCGTGCGGCGGAACGGGCACAACTGCAATACACTATCCTTTCGTCACTAATTGATGTCTGAATGATCATTCAGGCACTGCACGCGAGGGTAGCACACCGTGGAAACCAGCCAGCCAGACCAACCGCGCCCGCCGCTCTGGCGGCGCCTGCTGTGGCCAGTCACCCAGCTAGGCTCTGCCTTCAAGCTGACGGGCACGCATTTGCTGCACCACGTGATCGGCGCCAGTCTGATCGCCGCGCTGATGCTGGCGCTGGAAGGTTTTCACGTGCTCGAATGGCTCGATGCGGCGATGCTGCGCGCCAGCGCGGAACAGGGGCAACTGCTGGACCGGGGCAAGGACCCGGGCGCCGCCTACCGGCCCGGCATCATCGAAATCGACCAGCCGGCGTTTGAACAGGTCTTCGACGAGCGCGAACCGCTGGAGCGTTCACGCCTGGAGCAATTGATCGCCAGCGCCGCCGCGCGCGGCAGCAAGGTGCTGGCCATCGGCCTGGACCTGGCGCCGGCCGTGTATGAACAGCACAAGGCGGGCGAGCGGCCGCTGGACCGCCTGCTCGACCGGCTGGCCGCCGATGGCCGACAACTGGTGCTGATCCTGCCCGAACAATCGGACCGGAATGCGAACCTGCCGTGGATACGCGCGCGCTGCGCCGCCGGCATCCACTTTGCCAGCCCGCAGATCCGCGAACGCATGGGCGCCGTCACGCGCATCGAGCTGAAAAGCCCCGTGCTGGCGGCCGTGGCCTTCGAGCTGGCGCATGGCGCCGACGAGCAGGAGCAGAAGCAACCCATGCCGGCCGCATTGTCCCAGCAAAAGGAAGGGCTGGCGCTGGCCGGCCGCGTGTGCCAGCTGGCGCGGCGCACGGGCAGCGAAAAGGAATTGGCGCGCTGGGCGTTCGAGCCCGTCATCCACGGCGACGCGAAGGATGCGGCGGAACAGAACGCCGTTACCGCGCCGTTTCACCCGACTGCCGTGGCGCCGCAATTCCTGAACCCCACGCGCATGCGCGTCAAACTGATCGATGGCCAGGCCGGCGTGGATGCCGGGGCGCTGCGCAAGAGCGTCGTGTACATCGGCAGCACCTATGACGTGCGCGACCGTTATACGACGGCCGAAGGCGAGCAGGCCAGCCTGCACCTGCATGCGGCCGCCCACACCTCGCTGGGCATCGGCACGGCCGACGTCAACAAGTATGCGGTGTTCGTGGCCGATATCGCCATCGGCGTGTTGCTGGGCTGCCTGTTCGGCGGCTTGTGGACCCTGTATGGCCGGGCCGAACTGGCCATCGACCGGCGCATGGCGGATCACGATTTCAGCCGCCCGCACCGCCTGGGCACCCTGGCGGAATTCTATGGCATCCGCCTGATGCTGGTGCTGGTGTGGGCTTCGCCGTTTGCCATCGGCGCGCTGGCCATCTACCTGTCGCGCGGCTTGCTCGAGCAGGGCTGGTGGGTCAACCCCGGCCCCCTGATCGCCGGCATGTTCCTGCACGCGATGTCGCTGCGCGACGAAGCCCACCATCCGCACGAAGAAGTGCCTGGCCTGTCAGTGTGGGCCCAGCTGCGCCGCACGCATCCCGGCATCGTGCTGGTGCAGGCGCCGCTGGCGGTGGTGGTGTTGGTGGTGGCGCTGGTGTAGTGCGGGATGACGGGCTGCGCTTGTAGCCGATCAGCCTATCAGCTTCAACCCAGGCGGCAGCGCCTCACCCAGCATGCGTCGGGTAGCCGCTTCATCGAGCTGCGTCACTTCGCTGACCATGGCCTGCCACAGAGGCGGGGCGCCGACGGCTTTCAGGCGCGCCACGATGGTAGCCCGTAGCGCGTCGGCGATGTCGCGCGAGCGGTCGCCCGTCATGCGCGCCAGGTGGGTGGCGGCAAACGCCGCCGGTTCGGTCTTTTTCCAGTCCTGCGCCAGCAGCACGTGCAGCCATTCGGCCACGGTGGCGCTGTCGACGACTTCATGCGCGCTGCCGTGGAAGGGCTGGCGCGCGCCGACTCTGGCCAGTGCCCACAGGGTATTTGTATCCGCGGCTTCTTCCTTCTTGCTGGCCTTTTGCAGGCGTTTCAGCAGCCAGGCGCCCACTTCCACCTTGTAGGCGCCGGGGATGCGCTCCAGCGAGGCGCCCAGGCGCAGCATGTCGTCGTCGCTGCCGTTGACCAGGGTGACGGGGCGGCTGCCGCGCTGGGCCGCATCGGCTTGCAGGTTGAAGGCAAAGTCGTCCAGCAGGCGCAATTGCTGCTGCGTGCTCAAGCCGCCGGCGACCCTGCGCCACAGGGTCCACCATTCGGCGCAGACCTGGTTGTCCTTGTGATGCTGGATGCCCGTGTCGAACAGGGCCCACAGCTGCTCGATGCGCCACGGGTCGAGCGCGTCGCCATAGCCGGGGCGCAAACAGTAGCCGGCCAGGTTCAGCCAGACCCGTTCATGCTCGGCAGAGCGGCGCCGGCCACGGGCGCGCTGCAAGAGGGCGTCGAACAGCTGGCGCAGCAGCGGCGTTTCCCAGCTTTCGCGCCCGCCCAGCCCCCGTTCCAGGTGCTGGCGCAGTTGGCGCACTTCTTTGGTTTCGACCTTTTGCGCCTTGCCGCCGAAGATGCGCTCGATCTTCTCGACCGCTTCTTTCACGCGTGGCGAGATGGCTTGAGCCTCGCCATCGCCTTGCTCTTCCTGACCAGCGCGCAACTGGAATTCCAGCAGCCAGCGCTGGCCGGCATCGGCTTCGGCCACGCAATGCACTTCCAGGGTGCCCACTTCGGTCATGACGGTCGCCAGTTGCACGGTGATGTCGCGCTTGTCGCCGCTTTCCGCTTGCAGCACGCTGGCCAGCGGCGGCAGGCGCAAGTATTCTCCGGCATTCAGGTCGACGATTTCGCCCAGTTGCGGCGGCGTGCCCGCCTCAAAGAGGGACGTGGCCAGGTGGAAGCGCACGGGCCGGCCCAGGCGCAGCGCGAACAGCCGCTGCGTGAGGCGAATTTCTTCGCCGGAGGCGCTGCCACGGGGCAGGATGCACACGGCGCGGTGCTCCTTGCCGGCTTCTCCCAGCACGAGGAAATAGCTGCGCGGCGAGCCGCCGCCGATGCGCGGCGCCTGGCCGCGTCGCGCCAGCGCGTAGGCGACGGCGCCACGCGCCACGGCCACGTCGGGATTATCGTTATGCAGGATGGTGAGGGCCTGACCCCGCCACTGCGCCAGCGTCTCGGCCAGGCGGCGCGCCAGCGCATCGGCGCGGAACACACCGCCATTCAGCAGCAAGGTATCGGGCAGTGCATCCTGATGCTGCTGCAAAAAACTGGCCAGATGGCGCGTGATGGCCGCGTCCTGCGCATACGGCAGGCCGAATTCGACGATGCCGGCGCGGCTTTTCCTGGCCACCTCGCCCAGTTCCACCTTTGGGAAGAAGCCGTCGACCACCATGGCCGCCACTTCCTCGCGCGTGATGTCGATGGAACGGCTGCCACCGATCAAACGAGAGCCGGCGCCCAGCAGGGTCACGCTGGCCTTGTCGGGTGCTGCGCTGGAAAGCAGCAATTCCTTGGCGGCGCGGCAGCGCTCCATCAGCTGCGACAGCCGCGCGGCGGACAGCTTCATGCCGCCTTCGACGCCTGCCGCCATGCGCGTTTCCACCAGGTGGGCCAGCGCCAGATCCATATTGTCGCCGCCGAGTATCAAATGGTTGCCCACGCTGCTGCGCGTGAGCTGGGGTTCGCCGTCGTCATCGAAGGCCACGTCGATCAGGCTGAAATCGGTGGTGCCGCCGCCCACGTCGCACACTAAAATGCGGCGCGTATTGGCCAGGTCTGCGCGCAGGGTGGCGCGCCGGCGCTGCAGGAAATCATAAAAGGCTGCCTGCGGTTCTTCCACCAATCGTAGCGTAGGCAAGCCGGCCATGCGAGCTGCCTCCAGTGTGAGTGCGCGCGCACCCTCGTCGAAGGAAGCTGGGATGGTCAGCACCAGTTCCTGGTTTTCGAGGGGAGCATGCGGGAAGCGGTGATTCCACGCGGCGCGCACATACGCGAGGTAGCTGGCGCTGGCCGCCACGGGCGACACCTTGGCCACGTCGGCATCGGCGCCCCACGGCAGGATGGGCGCTTGGCGGTCCACGTTCGCATGCGACAGCCAGCTCTTCGCGCTGGTGATGAGCCGGCCCGGCACCTGGGCACCGAGCTGGCGCGCCAGCGCCCCCAGCACGGCATGTTCTGCATCCTGCCGCAACCAGGGCAGCTGCACGTCGCCCGCCGCCAGCTCGCCGGCGGCAGGGTGGTAGCGCAAGGAGGGCAGCAGGGGGCGTGCGCCCACTTCGCCGGGAGCGAGCAGCTGCTCGATGGGGAACAGCTGTATGCCCGCCTGCGTATCGCTGGCATTGGCCGCATCGGCATACGCGACCACCGTGTTGGTGGTGCCCAGGTCGATGCCGACCAGGAAGGCCGGCTTGCCCACAGCGCTGCGCATGCTTATGGCTGCGGCGTGCCGCGCACGTCGAATTCCACTTTCCAGCGTTCGGCGCCATCAGGGGAAACGGCCAGCAGCTCCAGGGTGCCCGCTTCCGTCACGCGCGCGTGCAGTTTGACTTGCACCACGTCGCCGGCCGACCGTCCTTCGGCAGATAAAGTAGCCTGGATTTCGCTCAGCTCCTGCAATTCATCGGGGCCCCAGAAGTCGAGCAAGTCGCCGATCTGGTCGTTGCGGCGCGTGGACGAGGCGAAGAAGCGGAAGTGCACGGGTTCGCCCACGACCAGGCCGAATTGTTGGCCTGGCAGTTCCAGTTCGCTGCCTTCTTCCATGCCGAACGGCGCCACGCACAGGGCCTGGATCGGCGGTTCCATGCCGGGGATGGCCGGCATGGCCGATTCGATGGCGACATAAAAGGCGCTGGCCGTGCCGCCGCGGATGCGCACGCCGTGGCCACGCCGCACGTAGCTGTAATACGCTGCGCCGCGCGCGACGGCCAGGTCCAGGTCGGCGCCGGCCAGCATGCGCGCCGGCTCCGCGCCTTCCATGTACAGCCAGTCGTTGACGGTGGCCATGATGCGCTGCACCAGCAAATCCGACTTGAAGACGCCGCCGTTGAACAGCACGGCCGTCGGGTGCAAGAAGCTGGCGCCGTCCGCCTGGCGGCCCGCAAAGCCTTCCAGTTCGGCCGTCGCCGCCACTTGCCGGCCCAGGAACGCGGCCAGGTGGCGCGTGATGGCCGCATCCTGCGCATATGGCAAGCCCAGTTGCGTCAGGCCGGCGCGCGTGCGCACGGCGGGGCGGCTCGACGCTTCCACTTGCGGGAAGAAGCCGTCGAGGATGAAGGTGGACACTTCCGCGCGCGTCAGTTCCGTGCGGATGGAGCCGCCAATCAGTTTCGAGCCGCGGCTCGGCACGACGATGGGCGCCGTTTCCATGCCGCTGTCGGCCAGCAGGCTTTCCTTGGCGCTGCGGCAACCATACGTGAGCGCGCGCATTTGCCAGGCGTCCAGCTGGGTGCCGTTGGCGGCCAGCTTACGCGCCACCAGGTGGGCCAGCGCCAGATCCATATTGTCGCCGCCCAGCAGGATGTGTTCACCGACTGCCACGCGGTGCGGTTCCAGCACGCCGTCGCGTTCGAGCACGGCGATCAGCGAAAAGTCGCTGGTGCCGCCGCCCACGTCGACGACTAAAATGATGTCGCCCGGCTTGACTTCCTTGCGCCAGCGTCCCTCGCTGGTCTGGATCCAGCTGTACAGGGCCGCTTGCGGCTCTTCCAGCAAGGTGAGCGAGGTGTAGCCGGCCGCCTGCGCCGCTTCCATCGTCAGCTCGCGCGCGGCCGGATCGAACGAGGCGGGGATGGTGACGGTGATTTCCTGCTCGGCGAACGGCGCTTGCGGGTGGGCGTTGTCCCAGGCCTGGCGCAAGTGCGTCAGGTAGCGCGTGGCGGCCGTGATGGGCGAGATGCGCGCCACTTCGGCCGGCGCGTCGTTCGGCAAAATCGCCGCGCGGCGGTCCACGCCCGGGTGGCACAACCAGCTTTTCGCGCTGGAGACCAAACGGATGGGCGTGGTGGCGCCGCGGCTGCGGGCCATTTCGCCGACGACGAACGGCGCTTCCGCTTCCTCGGTGACCCAGGGCAGGGCCAGGTCGCCCGCCGCCACTTCATCGGCGTGCGGCAGGTAGACGAACGATGGCAGCAGTGACAATTCTTCTACCGTGCCCGGCGCCGACAGTTGCGGCACTTTCAGCACGCCGTGGCTGGACTTTTCGCCGTCGCTGTCAAGCAGGTTGACATACGACAGGGCGCTGTGGGTGGTGCCCAGGTCGATGCCGATGGCGTAGCGCGGGGTAGGGTTGACGGTATCGTTCACAGTTCCACCTCGGCCGGGGCCAGGATGGCGGCGTCGTGCTGCTCGCTCAGTTTTGGCAGGCGCACGCTGGAGGCGCGCCAGCCGCGGTGGCTGAGGGTGCCCGTGAATGGCGCCGAGCCGACCACATTACCCGTCAGACGTACCTGGGCGCTGTCAAAACCTTCCTGCAGGACGATGCGGCTGCCCTCGGCTTCCTGGCGCACGGCCTCGATGGTGAAGTATTCACGCATGACCTTGGCGCAGCCTTCATGCACCACGCGGGCGGCCGCGCCGATGTCGGCATCGGCATGGCTGCCCAGATTTTCCTGGGTGAAGTCGATCAATCGTGCCTCGCGTTGCAGCAGGGCCAGCAATTGCAGGGCGGCGTCCGGCGTGGCTTCTTTCAAAATGACGGGGGCGGCGGCTGGCGTCGGCACAGGGGCGGGCGCCGGAGCCACGGGAGTGACGGGCGCAGCCTCGGGCAAGGACAGTTTTTCCACGCGGGCCGCATAGGCGGCGTCCGACAGGGTGCTGAAGAAGGCGCCGAAAGCCAGCGGGACGCGGCGCCAGAACGATGGGTGGGACGATGGTGTGCTCATAGGAACTCGTTTCTCTGATCTGTAGGGTGGCGTCGGCGGCGCGCCGGAGGGCAGGGCCGCTTCGCAGGGTAGTGCATGTGCCGCGCCAATATCGCGGGCTGCGTTTGCCCGCATGATACCAGCTACCGGGCTGCCGCCAAAGCCGCCGCCTCCCGTCCAGCCTGCCTGAGGCGTGGATTTTCTTTGTTCCTGCGCAAGGAAACGCTCGATTTCGTGCCGCTTCGACTAGAATCGCGCATTATCTTTTCGCATGACCTCGATGCCATGTCCACCGATTTTTCCCCCGACTTTTCCATATATCTAGCCAGCTGCCTGTATATCGACAGCGACCATCCGGACTGAACCGTTGCCGCAGGTGGTCGCGTCCCTGACCTGCCAGGCGACCGTGCAGGACGTGGCGGCGCATCTGCCCGATGTCGAGATGCTACCGTTGAGTAAATAATCCAGAGAAAGAAATCATGAAAAAAATCTATATCAGCCTGATCGGCCTGATGCTGTTGGCCGGCTGCGGCAGCAAGGGCGAGAGCGGCGGGCAATCGAGTGCCGCGCGTCTCGACGGCAAGGAAAAGGGCAGCGACTTTCTTGCCTATGAACATAATGTCGGCGTCGATACGAATGAAGCGCAAGTGCGGCCCCTGTATGAAAAAGTGGTCGCCGCCTGCAAGGCCGATACGGACAATGTCTGTCTGTTGCTCGATTCGAGCGTCGACAGCGGCCGCTACGTGCACGCGCGCATCAGCATGCGCGCCAAGCCGGCCGGCATCAAGAAGCTGGTCGCGCTGGTCGCGGCCGGAGGCGACATCACCAGCCAGGGCACCAAGGTGGAAGACCTGGGCCGTCCTGTGCTCGACAGCAAGAAACGCCTGGAAATGCTCAAGCAGTACCAAGCCCAGCTGCAAGACCTGGAAAAGCGCTCGGGCACGAACGTCGACGCCCTGATCAAGGTGACCAAGGAGCTGGCGACCGTGCAAGTGGAACTGGAGCAGGCGACGGCGGCCAATGCGTTGTTGATGCAGCGCATCGATACGGACTTGCTGAACGTGGCCATCAGCGCCGAAGGCCGGCAATCGTTCTGGCGGCCCGTCAAGCGCGCGCTGGGCAATTTCACGGAAAACCTGTCGGAAGGCGTGGCCAACGCCATCACGGCCATGGCGTACATCCTGCCGTGGCTGATCGCTTTCGTGCTGCTGTTCCCGCTGGGACGCAAGGGCTGGCGCCGCTTGAGAGGCCTGCCGCGCAAGGATTGATGCGTATGGAGTAACTTCTTCGGCGCACCGTTTTACGGCAATTTGAAACCTGGCTGCACAGTCCTTGTGCAACCAGGTTTTTTTTTCGTGCGGCGAGAGCCGCATGCACCATGGCGCACGCCTGCCGGCGCTGGCATGCATTCTGCTTTAACAACTTCGCAGGCCCAGCCCGACCCCCACGAACTCATCACAGGAGTCCCCATGTCACGACGCATCATCCTGAAAGCGGCCGCCGCCGGCGCCCTGGCCCTGGCCACGTACACCACCATGCAGGCGGCCCTGGCCGCCGACACCATCAAGGTGGGCATCTTGCACTCCCTGTCGGGCACCATGGCCATTTCCGAAACGTCGCTGAAAGATGTGGCGCTGATGACGATCGCCGAGATCAATGCCAAGGGCGGCGTGCTGGGCAAGAAACTGGAAGCCGTCGTCGTCGACCCCGCGTCGAACTGGCCCTTGTTTGCGGAAAAAGCGCGCCAGCTTGTGGCGCAGGACAAGGTTGCCGTGGTGTTCGGCTGCTGGACGTCTGTCTCGCGCAAGTCGGTTTTACCCGTGTTCAAGGAACTCAACAGCCTGCTGTTTTACCCGGTGCAATACGAAGGCGAGGAGCTGGAAAAGAATGTGTTTTATACGGGCGCCGCGCCGAACCAGCAGGCGATACCCGCCGTGGAATACCTGATGAGCAAGGATGGCGGCGGCGCCAAGCGCTTCGTGCTGCTGGGCACGGATTACGTGTATCCGCGCACCACCAACAAGATACTGCGGGCCTTCCTGAAAAGCAAAGGCGTCAAGGATAGCGATATCAGCGAGGTCTACACGCCGCTCGGCCATGCCGATTATCAAACCATCGTCGCCAACATCAAGAAGTTTTCGACAGGCGGCAAGACGGCCGTCATTTCCACCATCAATGGCGATTCCAACGTGCCGTTCTACAAGGAACTGGGCAATGCGGGCTTGAAAGCCACGGACGTGCCCGTCGTCGCGTTTTCCGTGGGCGAGGAAGAGCTGCGCGGCATCGATAGCAAGCCCTTGCTGGGTCATCTGGCGGCGTGGAATTATTTTGAATCCGTCAAGAATCCCGTCAACACGGCCTTCATCAAGCAGTGGAAAACGTATGCCGTGGCGCAAAAGTTGCCGAACGCGGGTTCGGTGGTGACGAACGACCCGATGGAAGCGACCTATGTCGGCATCCACATGTGGGCGCAAGCCGTGGAAAAGGCGAAATCGACGGACACGGACAAGGTGATCGCCGCCATGGCTGGCCAGAGCATGAAAGCACCATCGGGCTTCACCTTGACCATGGACCCGACCAACCATCACTTGCACAAGCCCGTGATGATCGGCGAGATCAAGGCCGATGGGCAATTCAATGTCGTGTGGAAAACCAAGGAACCGATCCGTGCCCAGCCGTGGAGCCCGTTTATCAAGGGTAATGAGGGCAAGCAAAAGCTGTAGGCGCCGCGTTGTTTTATTAAACCCCAGAGGCAAAGGACTGGGGGCGGACCCTCAGGGTCCGACCCCGGTATCTGTTCGGGGTTCAACGCTTCTCGTGGTGCTCTTACCAGGAACTTAGAATGCAGCTCCTCCCCAAACTGCTAGTCCTCGCCTGCCTGTTTTTATCCTCGCTGGCGCAGGCAGCCATCCCTGTCGACCTGCTGAAACCCCTATCCGGCGACGACCCCGACACAAGGGTCGCCGCCGTCGCCCAGATCGCCGCCCTGGCCACGCCCGAGGCCGCCCGCGTGCTGCAAGCCTTGCAGGACGATCAGTTATATGCGACACCCGACGGCCAGGTGTACATCGTCGACGGCGAGCAAGCTTACGACCCGGCGATCAGCAAGAGCGTGCCGCTGCCGGACGGCATCGATGGCCTGATGGTCAACAACCGCTTGCGCTCGGCGGTGGCGGGGGCCTTGTCGGGGTTGAAACTGCTGGCGCCCGAGCGCGGCGTCCGCCTGGCCGCTGCGCAGGCGCTGCAGCAATCCCTTGATCCCGCGCAAATCCCTTTGATCCGCACCGCGCTGGCGCAGGAAAGCGATGCTGAAATTACGCAGATATTGCAGGTGCTGGTCGCCAGCGCCAACCTGCATGCGCCCGATGCGGCCACGCGCAAGGCCGCCGTGCAGGCGCTGGCGGGCAGCAGCGATGCGCGCTTGCTGCCCGTGCTGCAAGCCATGCTGGAAAAGGATGGCGAGCCCGATGAAGCCGTGCAGCTGGCCGCCATCGAGACCATGCGCCAGATCAAGGGCAGAGTGGCGCGCATGGAATTGGCCGGCAATGTGTTTTACGGCATTTCGCTGGGTAGCGTGCTGTTGCTGGCCGCGCTGGGGCTGGCCATCACGTTTGGCTTGATGGGCATCATCAACATGGCGCACGGCGAATTGCTGATGATAGGCGCTTACACGACCTACCTGTGCCAGTTGTTCTTCCGCAGCTATCTGCCCGGCCTGCAGGATGCCTACCTGCTGGCCGCGCTACCGGCCGCCTTTCTTGTTGCCGGACTGGTGGGCGTGGCGCTGGAACGCACGGTGATTCGCTGGTTGTATGGCCGGCCGCTGGAAACCCTGCTGGCCACCTGGGGCATCAGCCTGATCCTCATGCAGGCTGTGCGTACGATCTTCGGCGCGCAAAACGTGGAAGTGGCCAATCCGGCCTGGATGTCGGGCGGCGTGACCGTACTGGGCGGCCTCGTGTTGCCGTACAACCGCCTGGCCATCATTGCCTTTGCCATCGTCGTCGTCGTGGCCGTGTGGTTGATTTTGAACAAGACGCGCCTGGGTCTGTTCGTGCGCGCCGTTACGCAAAACCGCCGCATGGCCGATTGCGTGGGCGTGGCCACGGGCAAGGTGGACATGCTGACCTTCGGCCTTGGTTCCGGCATCGCCGGGTTGGGCGGCGTGGCCCTGTCGCAACTGGGCAATGTGGGGCCGGACCTGGGCCAAAGCTACATCGTCGACTCCTTCATGGTAGTGGTGCTGGGCGGCGTGGGCCAGCTGGCCGGCACCGTGATCGCCGCGCTGGGACTGGGTGAAGTGAACAAATTCCTCGAACCGGTGGCGGGCGCCGTGCTGGCGAAGATCGCCATTCTGGTATTCATCATCATCTTTATCCAGCGCCGGCCGCAGGGCCTGTTTGCCATGAAGGGACGCAGCGTCGAATGAAAACCTCCCATCAATCCAAGCAGGGTCTGTTCACGCGCCCCGTCTGGCTGGCGATTGCCGCATGTACGGTGCTGGCGGTGCTGTTGCCGATCTTTAATCTGGCGTTTGCCGAAGGGCATGCGCTGCACGTGTCCGCCTACACGGTGGCGCTGGTGGGCAAGTTCATGTGCTACGCGCTGGCCGCGCTGGCGCTGGACCTCGTCTGGGGCTACACGGGCATCCTCTCGCTGGGGCACGGCGTCTTCTTTGCCCTGGGCGCGTATGCGCACGGCATGTATCTGATGCGCGCCATCGGCGACCAGGGCCAGTACCACAGCAGCTTGCCCGACTTCATGATCTTTCTCGACTGGAAAACCTACCCGTGGTACTGGGCCTTCACGGAACATTTCTGGTACTGCATGGCTCTCGTCGTGCTGGTGCCGGGCGTGCTGGCCTTCGTGTTTGGTTATTTCGCATTTCGCTCGCGCATCAAGGGCGTGTATTTTTCCATCATCACGCAAGCGATGACGTATGCTTTCATGCTCTTGTTCTTCCGCAATGACACCGGCTTTGGCGGCAACAACGGTTTCACGGATTTCAAGACTATCCTCGGCCATAGCATCACGGCACCCGCCACCCGGGCCGTACTGTTCCTGCTGACGCTCACCTTCCTGCTGGCGGCCTTGATCGGCGCGCGCGCCATCGTCCGCTCGAAGCTGGGCCGGGTGTTGCAGGGCGTGCGCGACAGCGAAGCGCGCCTGATGTTCCTCGGCTACAACCCGCTGTGGTTCAAGTTATTTGTGTGGACCTTGTCGGCCGTGCTGTGCGGCATCGCCGGCGCCTTGTACGTGCCGCAAGTGGGCATCATCAACCCGTCCGAAATGTCGCCGGCCAATTCCATCGAGATGGTCGTGTGGGTGGCCGTGGGCGGACGCGGCACCCTGATCGGCCCCATCCTGGGCGCCTTCACCGTCAACGGCTTGAAAAGCTGGTTTACGGCCGCCTTGCCGGAACTGTGGCTGTTCGCGCTGGGCTTGCTGTTCATCGTCGTCACCCTGTTCATGCAGCAGGGCATGCTGGGCGTGTTAAACAAGCTCAAACGCAAGGCCGTCGTGGCAGAGGAGGCCACATGAGCATCCGCATGTTGCCCGGCATGGCCAGCGCGGAAGCGGGCGCCACCTATTCGCGCGTGAAAGGCGAGGGCGTCGATACGACGCATGGCGCCATTTTGTACCTGGAAGACATCAGCGTGTCGTTTGACGGCTTCAAGGCCATCAACAAGCTGAGCCTGGATATTTCCGTGGGCGAATTGCGCTGCATCATCGGCCCTAACGGGGCGGGCAAGACGACGATGATGGATGTCATCACGGGCAAGACGCGGCCCACGTCCGGCACGGCCTGGTTCGGCCAGACCATGAATCTGGCGACGATGACGGAAGCGCAAATCGCCCACGCGGGCATCGGCCGCAAGTTCCAGCGCCCCACCGTGTTCGAGCAGCACACGGTGTTCGATAACCTGGAACTGGCGATGAAGATGGACAAGCGCGTGGCGCCCACAATGTTTGCGCGCCTGACGTCCGAGCAGGCAGGCAGGATCGAAGCGATCTTGCGTTTGATACGCCTCAACGGCCAGGAGGCGCGGCCGGCCGGCTTGCTGTCGCACGGGCAAAAGCAGTGGCTGGAAATCGGCATGTTGTTGATGCAGGAGCCGCAGCTGATACTGCTCGATGAGCCGGTGGCCGGCATGTCGGATGCAGAAACGGCGCGGACGGCGGAATTGCTCAATGAATTGCGTGGCAAGCATTCCATCATGGTGGTCGAGCACGACATGGGTTTCGTCACGGACATTGCCCAGCAAGGCATCGTCACCGTGCTGCATGAAGGTGCCGTGCTGGCGCAGGGCCGCATGGACGAGGTGCAGGCCGACGAGCGCGTCATCGAAGTCTATCTGGGAAGGTAACCATGCTGGAAGTCGAACAATTGAATCAATACTATGGCTCCTCGCACACTTTGCGCGGGATCAATTTGTCGGCGCGCAAGGGCGAATGCCTGGCCTTGCTGGGTCGCAATGGCGTGGGCAAGACGACCTTGTTGAAATGCCTGATGGGCGTGCTGCCCGTGGCGCAGGGCACGGTGCTGTTCCATGGGCGCGACATCACCAGGCTGGCGCCGCATGCGCGGGCAAAGCTGGGCATGGCGTATGTGCCGCAGGGACGCGACATCTTTGCGCGCCTGACGGTCGAGGAAAACTTGCTGATGGGCATGGCGAGCAAGCGTGGCCGGCAAGCTGCGCGCATCGATCCCCACGTGTATGAATTGTTTCCGGTGCTCAAGGAGATGCTGCAGCGGCGCGGCGGCGATTTGTCCGGCGGGCAACAGCAGCAGCTGGCCATCGCCCGCGCCCTGCTGGCCGAGCCGCAGCTGATCATTTTCGACGAACCGACGGAAGGCATCCAGCCCTCCGTCATCAAGGATATCGGCAGGGTCATTGCGTTGTTAAAGCAGCGCGGCGACATGGCCATCGTGCTGTGCGAACAGTATTTTGATTTTGCCCGCGAATTGGCCGACGAATTCATCGTCCTGTCGCGCGGCAGTGTCGTCGCCAGCGGACCGGCGGCGCAGATGGATGGCGACGAGGTGAAGCGCCATTTGGCCGTGTAGGCTTAATAACTGGCTTAACAACGCCTAACAAAACGGTAGCGAGCGGAAGGAAGGCTCGGCGCCCCCGTTGGCTCGAGAAGCGCAACTGTACGAAGGTACGGGGGCGCCGAGCCAGTGAGCATCGCAGGCCGCAAATTACGACGCGCAGTAGGTTTTGATAGGCGTACTAAACCAGCTGGAACCAGCCCAGCACGGCGCCGGCCGCCAGCAGCCACAATAAATGGATCTTCGTGCGCCAGATGATGAGGCCCGCCACGATGGACAGGCACCACAGGGGCCAGTCCGTGCGGATGTCGTGGTTGGCGCCGCCCAGTATCATGCCGGTGGAAATCAAGAGGGCGACGACGATGGGCGCCATGCCTTGCTTGAAGGCGCGCACGGGGCGCAGGTCGCGGTTGCGGTAGCCCCACTGGGCCGCCACGTAGGTGAGGGTGGTGCTGGGCAGCATGATGCCCACCATGGTCACCAGCACGCCCAGGTAGGCGGCCGTGTAGCTGCCCGCATTCATGCCCACGTTCCAGCCCATCAGGGCGACGAACAGCACGTTCGGGCCCGGTGCGGCCTGGGCGATGGCGATCGATTCATTGAATTGCGCCTGGGTCAGCCAGCCATGTTGCTCGACGAGGAAGCGGTGCATTTCGGAGGTGGTGGAAATGGCGCCGCCGATCGACATCAGCGACAGCATCAGGTAGTGGCCGAACAGGTTCAGCCAGTCGCCCGCGCTCAACACCAGTTGCAAGGGCGGATTCATGAGGACAGCTTTCGATAGGTCAGCAGGCAGCCGATGCCGCCCAGGCCCAGCAGGATGTACAGCAGGGGCCAGCGCAAGACCGCCACCATCAGCACGCCCAGTACGGTGATGGACAGGGTCAGCCACAAAGGCAGCGGATGCTTGGTCAGCGCGCTCGCCAGCTTCACGCCCGTGGCGGCGATCATGCCGGCCGAGACGGCGGCCATGCCGCGCAGGGCGCCCGCCATCTGCGGGTTGTCGCCAAAGCGCGTGTACAGCACGCCCAGCACGAGCACGATGAGGAGGGGCACGGCCAGCATGCCGGCCAGCGCCGTCAGCGCGCCTTGCAAACCGAAATAGCGCCCGCCCACCATCAGCGACAGGTTGACGACATTCGGCCCGGGCATGATTTGCGCCACGGCCCAGTCTTCCAGGAATTCCTCTTGCGTCAGCCAGCGCTTGCGCTCGACCATCTCGCGCTGGATCACGGCCAGCACGCCGCCAAAGCCTTGCAGGGCAAGCCAGGTGAACGAGAAGAACAGGTCGGCCAGCGAGGCGGGCTGCGGGCGGGGCGGGTCGGGCGTAAGTGAGGAAGGGGGAGGCGCGGACATGGTTGATTATCGCCGTGGCCGATTGCGCTTGTCCATCGCTTTCGGCTGCGCTTGTGCCTGCAAGAAAAAAACCGTGGCTCATGTTTTCCTGCCATTGACTTCGTGAGTTTATCGGCAATACTTTTATCGGCTACATGACCGCTGTCCCTGTCCGTGCTGGCGCGGTTCGCACCGCTACGCCGTCTCCCTCCCTCCGTCCCCCTTCCCAGGAGTTGCTCATCATGCCTCATTCCACAGAAACGCTGCATATGCCCGCCAAAACCGTGGCGCTGCATGTCCGGGTCGACCAGAAGATGTGCGATATCGTCAATCTGGGCATCGCCGTGCAGGCGGCCTTCAGTACCTTGTGCGCGCTGGAATACCTGAAGTCATACAATGTCGCCCCGGAACTGATCGAGCGCGTGCTACTGCATCCGGAGCAGCGCCGCCAGACCATGCATTGAGTATCTGCACGGCAACTGTGTTGCCGGCGGCCGCGATCCGCTGTTGTCGGATTGATCATCACGGCTCAGTTATGCACAAATGATGGGCTAAGGAAATTGACGAAATAATTTTCTTGTGATTATGTGTGAGTTTGTAAGTGATTGATTTTAATGAATTTTATTTTTGCTGTTTGATTGAGCAGTCTATTGAAAGCCGCACGGGCTGTGGCTTTGAGGCCTGTCAATAGGCCCTTATCCACAAAGATATCCACAGTCCGTGTGGATATCTGAAAAAGCGCTTAACAATCCGCCACTTAGGAAATGAAAGCCGGCCAGCCCATGCAATCGGCTGGCAAGATGCGCCAAAAGGGGGATATTCCACAAGCCTGTATGCCTATCCAGTGCTCTGATTTTTATGACTGAAAGTAGCGGTGGATGGTCAGGGCGTGCCGCCGGCCGGCGCCGCTGGCGTGTCGCCGCACTGGGCCAGGGCGGCAGCCAGTTCGGTGACCTGTTGCTGCGCCTCGCGCAAGGTTGCATAGGTGCGCAGCGAGGCGATCACGGTGGTAAACAACTTGCGCGTGGTGAGGTCGGTCTTGCACCAGAAATCGTTGATATCGTAGTCGATGATGATGCGGTGTTCCAGCGCCTGGCCGGGCTGGCCCGTACGCAGGATGATGCGCACGGCACTGTTGTGCAGATCTTCGCGTACCTGGCGCGCCACTTGCAGACCGGCATCCTGGGTTTCCATGATGACATCAAGCAGCACCACGGCGATATCTTGTGTGCTGCGCAACAAGGCCAGCGCCTCGGCGCCCGAATACGCGTGCAAAAAGCTTAGCCTGCGACCCTGGAAACTGGCCTGGCTGAGGGCGAACTTGGTTACCACGTGCACGTCGACATCGTCATCGACAATCAGCACGCGCCAAGGCGCCGCGGTGGCAGGTTCTGCCGCCGCATCTTCCCGTTCCAGCGGTTCGTCGACCAGCCAGTCCGGTTCATCCGCCCCCTTGGCGGTGCTATCGCTATCCATATTCATGCGTTTATCCACCGTTGATCGTACTCGCTACTCCACACTATGCCAGTCTGCGGGGTTTGTCAAAACAATGCTGTCAAGCAAGATGGCCTGGCGCCGGGACTGCTTATGCACAGCAAAAATATATTTTCATGGTGGCAGAGTAAGTTTGCACCAGCGTAAATGTATGATTGCAAGTCATTGATTTCATTGGGATAAAAAATTGCCTGTGAAAACGGCAAATTATTGAAACCCGCATCAATGCTGGCGTTGCGGCTTGTCAAGAGGGGTTTATCAACAACTTTATCCACAGTTGCTGTGGATATCTAAAAAAGCCGTGCAAAAACCGGGGCTTAGCGCCCGTTCGTCAGGCCGCGGCGACCTGTTCATGCCGCCAGCCCAAGCCCGCCCAGTTGGGCAAAGGCATGCAGGAAGCGCTGCTTGGCTTCGGCCGGACCCATGGCTTCGATTATACCGGGCAAGGGGGCGATGCCGTCAAGGTAAGCCCAGCGTTCCGCCGAGTGCGGCATCAAGTCGCGCTTTTCCGTGGCCAGCGCGATCAGGTCGGCCCGCTTGATGGGCGCGTAATCGGAAAAGTCCAGGCCATACGTGGCGGCGATGATGGCGCTGACCTTGTCTTCCAGCACGCCAAATTCCGGCAGCAATACTTTCAAGGGTTTCACCATGTCGCCCAGGTAGGCTTCGGCCGCGTCGTGCAGCAGGGCGGCCAGGCGCAAGTGGGGCGGCACCAGCCCGGCGACGATCAGGCTGTGCTGGGCAACCGAGTAAAACACTTGCGTCTGTCCATTGAAGCGGCACTGATAAGCCAGGCCGTGGGCGATGTCTTCGATGGCGACCTTGTCTATATGCGGGCGCAAGGGGTAAAAACGGTTGCCTGAATAGGTCGATACGTAGTCGGTAGTAATCATTTCTGGGTTAGCTCGCCTGCTTTGCACGGATGATCCATCCTACACCGGATGGCCGCCACTTGCCTTTCGCTTGTACTTTTCGCTTCCCTGCTGAGCCTATGCATCTTGGCAAATCCTTTCATTTATTTCATATCATTCATTGATCTTTCTCACACACTGTAGCAATCTTGTTTGTCTGAAACTTAAATAGGGGGACAGGGCAATGACGGCGATACCTTCGGCAAGACCTTCGTATATCTATCAGGGCGGTTCGGTGCTGATGCACGCGCCGCTGCAATTGAAACAGTCGGAAATGTACGGCTATTTCGTCCGGGGCGACCTGGCGAAACTGCAAGCGACCGTCAACACCACCCTGAACCAGGTGGCGGGCAGCAAGATGACCCTGAAAGCCCTTTCGCCGTACGTGATGCTGACGTTTACGCGCGTCAACCATGCGGACTCCGCCAACCCCGTCGACCAGGCCAAGGGCTGGATCACGGAAGTCGATATCGTCACCTGGGTCATGGTCGGCGAGATGGATGCGGCGGGCAAGCTCGCGCATATCTATTGGTACCCGTGCCATATTTTCGTCGATGACGCGATGGCCCTGATCAACGGGCGCGAACTGTTTGGCTATCCGAAATACCTGTGCGACTATGAGATTCCCGCCGCCGGCAGCGAGCCGCTGCGTTGCTCCGTGGCCGCCAAGGGTTTCCAGCATTTTTCGCCGGAAACGAAACTGGCTTTGCACCCGCTGCTGGAAGTGAACGCCACCGTGCAGACGGGGCCGCACAAACCCGTCAACAGTTTCCTCGAACTCATCGAGCAAGCGTTCAAGATTTTCCTCTCCATCCCGGATTTTTTCGACATGGATCAGGCTGGCTGGGCCGATATTTTGTCCTTGCTGCGCAAGCCCCGCATCGACCAGATATTCCTCAAGCAATTCCCTGACAGCGCGGGCGTGAAAGCCGTGTACCAGGCCCTGGTGGCCGCGCCGGCCGAGATCAACCGCCTGCACAGCGCGCGCCTGCTCGGCTACGATTACGAATGCACCTTGCATGCCTTCGACAGCTTCCCGCTGGACCAGACCCTGGGTTTGCAGCTGGGACCGCAGGCGGCCATCCTGCCGTTCAATGTGAACTTTGACTTTACGGCCATGCCGGGCGAGGAGCTGGTCGACAATTCCCGCATCGCGCCGGAAAAGATCGCCATCCTGGGCGGCGGCGTGGCGGCCATGACCACCGCGTATTATTTGACAAACCAGCCGGGCTGGCAAAACCGGCACGCCATCACCGTCTACCAGCTGGGCTGGCGCCTGGGTGGCAAGGGCGCCAGCGGGCGCAATGCGCAGCTTGGCCAGCGCATCGAGGAACACGGCTTGCACATCTGGTTCGGCTTCTACGCGAACGCCTTCAAGATGATCAAGGAAGCGTACGCCAGCCTGGAGCGTCCGCCCGGCGCGCCTTTGGCCACCTGGCGCGACGCTTTTAAACAGCACGATTACGTGGCCTTGTCGGAAGACGTCAAGGGGCAATGGCGCAACTGGTCCATCGTCTTTCCCACCTTGCCGGGCGAGCCGGGCGAGGGCGGCGAAGACATCACCCTGTGGCAGATGGCCATCGCCATGGTGGGCTGGATCGAGCAGTGGATACGCCAGATCCGGCAAGTGGCGGACGCCGACGCGCGCATCGTGCGCGCCAGCGCGCAGCCAGGCGAGGACGAGGGCGAAGGCGTGTGGCCGGGTTGGCTGCGCCGTCTGGCCGATGAAGTGGTGGGGCAGGCCGATGAACTGGGCCTCGACGTGGGCCTGTCCGTGGGCGCGCTGGTGGCGCTGGTGGCCGACCTGGCGCCGGACTCCACGCGCCACGACCAGGCCCGCCACCAGCTGCTGGCCAGTACCCTGAACGGCATCCGCGCGTGGCTGCGCCTGCGCTACCGCGCCCTGATCGACGGCGACGATGAATTGCGCCGCCTGTTCACCTGCCTGGACCTGGGTATCACGGTCATGAAGGGCATGTTCGAAGATGGCGTGTTCAAGCACGGCTTTGACGTCATCAACGATATCGACTTCCGCGCCTGGCTGAAAAAACATGGCGGCGACGAGCAGTTCAGCGTCAATTCGGCGCCCGTGCGCGGCTTCTATGATCTGGTGTTCGCCTACGAGGGCGGCGATTTCGGGAAACCGAACATCGAGGCGGGCACCTTGCTGCGCTCGATGGCGCGCATCGGCCTGGCCTACAAGGGCGGCATCATGTTCAAGATGCAGGCCGGCATGGGCGACACGATTTTCACGCCCCTGTACCAAGTGCTGAAAAAAAGGGGCGTGGAGTTCAAATTCTTCCAGCGCGTGGAGGAACTGGTGCCGGGCGCCGGCGACATCGATAGCATCCGCATCACGCAGCAGGTGCAATTGAAGGACCCTGCCGCCGGCTACGCGCCGCTGGTGGACGTCAAGGGACTGGCTTGCTGGCCCAGCGCGCCCGATTACGCGCAGCTTGATCCAGCGCAAGCTGCGCTGCTGCAGGAACAGGAAGTCAACCTGGAATCGTATTGGAGCGGCTGGCCACAGCAATACCAGCAGGCGTTCGGCCGCGCGCTGCCCGCCACGGTATTGAAGAAGGGCGTCGACTTCGACAAGGTGGTGTTCGGCATTTCCATCGGCTCGCTGCAGGCTCTGTGCCCGCAACTGCTGGCGCAAAGCCCGGCCCTGCAACTGGCGGCCGACAAGGTGAAAACCGTGGCCACGCAGGCTTACCAGGTGTGGCTCAACAAAGACCTGGCGCAGATGGGCTGGAGCACGCAGCCGAAAGGCCAGCAACCGGTGCTGTCGGCCTTCACGGAGCCGTATGACACGTGGGCGCCGATGGATCAATTATTGGCGCACGAAGATTGGCCGGCGGGGCAGGAACCGAAAAATGTCTCGTATTTTTGCAGCGCCTTCCCCGTCGACAGCTACCCGCCCATCACCGACACGGACTTTCCGGCCCGCTGCGCGGCCAGGGCAAGGCAGGGCGCCGTGCACCAGCTGGAGCGCGAAATTGGCGCGCTGTGGCCCGAGGCGGGCGCGCCCGGTGCGTTTCCGTGGCAATGGCTGGTCGATGCGAAGGAGGGTGAGGGACCGGCGCGCTTCGACAGCCAGTACTGGCGCGCCAACGTCGACCCGTCCGAGCGCTACGTGATGTCGGTGGTGGGCAGCACGCAGTACCGGCTGGCCACCGACCAGTCGGGCTTTTCCAATCTGTTCCTGACGGGCGACTGGATCAAGACGGGCCTCAATGCGGGCTGCGTGGAGGCGGCCGTGATGGCCGGCATGCAGACCTCGCGCGCCATGACGGGTTATCCGGCCGTGATCCAGGGCGAGAGGGATTTTCAGGCCTGATGGCGCTTCACGGCATCCGGTTCGCCTGCCGGCCAGCCTGGCTGCCGGCGCATGGCTGGATGGTTCAGCCGGCGGGCTGAGCTTCCAGGTCCCGCCGCGCCGCATCCAGCGCTGCCTGCAGCTGCGGCAGGAACTGCTCCACGTTCTCGAGTTGGCCATTCGAGGCCAGGGTTTCCATCTGGTGGCACAGGCCGTGCAGGGTGGGGCGGCTCAGGTAGCCGGCGCTGCCCTTCAAGGCGTGGAAGGCGGCCGCGGCCGCGCTGGCGTTGCCATCGCGCACGGCGTGGCAGGCCAGTTCCAGGCGCCGTGGCGCTTCCATCAGGAACGCTTGCGCGATGCGCTGCAAGTGCTGCGGCGACAGGCCTGCCAGCGGCAGGATGTGCACGGGCGCCGTCATGGGATCGGCCGGCGCCGGCGTGTCCGCCTGTGCCGTGCTGTCGGCGTCGTCCAGGCCGAACTGGCGCGCCAGGGTATCGTCCGCAGTCGACATGGCCGGCGGCAGTGCATGGCCGCGCGCCAGCAGCAGGTCGATGATGGCGGCGATTTTCTGGAACAGCAGTGCTTCGTCGACTGGCTTGCTGAGGAAGTCGTCCATGCCGCAGGCCAGGTAGCGTTGCCGGTCATGTTCGCTGGCGTTGGCCGTCAGCGCGAGGATGGGGATGTGCGCGTCGGGAATGGGGAATTGCGCGTTGCCGCCGTCGCGGATCAGGCGCGCGGCCTGTTCGCCATCCATGCGCGGCATGCGGCCATCCATCAGCACGCAGTCGTAGGTGCCCGTGCCCAGCGCCTGCAGCGCCTGTTCCCC
The DNA here is from genome assembly GCF_051380795.1 of Janthinobacterium leeuwenhoeki. Lineage (NCBI taxonomy): Bacteria > Pseudomonadati > Pseudomonadota > Betaproteobacteria > Burkholderiales > Oxalobacteraceae > Janthinobacterium > Janthinobacterium leeuwenhoeki. The sequence goes on along the minus strand of NZ_JBNYXT010000013.1, from coordinate 78,950 downwards.
GTTTTCGACGATGCTCACGGCATGGCCCATGCTTTCCAGCAGGGTGCCGATGATGATCTGGTTGGTGCGCACGTCTTCGGCGCACAGGATGCGCAGGCGGCAGGTATGGCGCGCCTGGTGTGCCGGCCGGCGCGCGTCGGCCGCCGGCGCGCTGCCGTCATGCAGCGGCAAGGTGAAATGGAAGCGCGAGCCGATGCCGACGCGGCTTTCCACGCCGATCGTGCCACCCATCAGTTCGACCAGTTCCTTGCAGATGGCCAGGCCCAGGCCCGTGCCGCCATAGCGGCGCGTGGTGGAATGGTCGGCTTGCTCGAATTTCTGGAACAAGCGCGGCAAGGTATCGGCGTCGATGCCGGGACCCGTATCGCTGATGATGAATTCGATGCTGCTGCGGCCATCGTGGCGCGGCGGTGTGCGGGCGCGCCGCACTTCCAGCAGCACTTCGCCATTTGCCGTGAATTTCAGCGCGTTCCCCAGCAGGTTGATGAGGATTTGCCGCAGGCGCGTGGGGTCGGCGCGCACGTAGCGCGGCAGGTCCAGCGCCAGTTCGCGGCGCAGCAGCAAGCTCTTGGCGTCGGCCTGGCCCTGCACGATGCCGGCCGCGTCGCCGATCAGCGCCAGCAGGTCGAAGTCCACGGTTTCCAGGGTCAGCTTGCCCGCGTCTATCTTCGAGAAATCGAGGATGTCGTTGAGAATGGTCAAGAGCGAGACGCCATTGTGCAGGCCGATGCGCAGGTATTCCTGCGTGCGGCCCTTGACGGACTGGTCGCGCAGGGCGAATTTCAGCATGCCGATCACGCCGGCCAGCGGCGTGCGGATGTCGTGGCTCATGGCCGACAGAAAATCGATGCGGTGGCGGCTGACCACTTCCGCGTGCTCCTTGGCCTTCAGCAGGGCGCTGTTGCTGAGGGTCAGCGCCAGTGTGCGCTCCTGCACGCGCTGTTCCAGATTGTTGCGCAGCAGGCGGATCTGGTCGGCCAGGGCAAACGCCAGCAGCAAACCGTCAAGCGTGCCGCCGAGCAGTGTCACCAGCTGGGCGTTGGCCACCATGGCCGGCATCAGGCCCAGGTTGGCCGGCAGGATCAGAAAGCCGGGCAGCATCAGGGCGACGAAGGCCAGCACGAAGAAGCGCGCCGGCTGGTAGCCGCGGCGCCAGACGACGATGCCGCAGATGAGCGCCAGCAGCATCCAGATGCTGATGGCGATGGTGGCCAGGGTGTGCGCATACGACAGGGCGAAGAAGCAGCTGGGCAAGAGCAGCAAGGGCAGCACCAGGTTGACCTTGCTGATGCGGTACAGCAGGAGCGAGTAGTCGCGCAGGTGCAGGAAATGCATGTAGAACAGGGTGCTGAAGACGGGCAGCAGGAAAAACGGCACGTAATGCAGCTGCAGCAGGTGCCAGTCGAACAAGTCGGCAAAGACGTGGAAAGTCATGGCCCAGGCCAGGCCATAGGTCAGTACGTACAGCGCGTAATAGGCCGAGGCTTTGTCCAGGGTGATGGAAAAGATGAAGAAATTAAACAGGCCCAGCGCCAGCAGGGCGCCGATGGACGCCACCATCAGGAAGTTTTCCTTGCCCACCAGCTTACGGTAGTCCTGCTGCGTCTTCATGCCGAACAGGGGCGCGCGCGCGTAATACGGGCTGGAAAAGCGGATCAGGATGTCATACGTGGCGCCCGGCGCCAGTTGCACGTTCCTGCCGTAGTGCAACAAATACTCGTGCGGGCGCTGGTAGCCTGTCAGCAAGGTCTGCGGCGCCGTCTGCGGCCCGGGGCCATACACGTGCAGGTCGACCAGGTCGATCAGGGTGTCGTTCGGGTCGATGACCCAGGCCGCGACGCTGCTGTCGTTGCGCACTTGCGCATGCAGCCAGTAGGCGCCGCCGAAGAGGTCGACTTGTCCGGCCGGGCGCTGGCGCGCCAGCCAGGCGGGCAGGGCGGCCGCATCGGCAGGCGCGGCGTCACTTGCGGCGAGAAACAGTTGTCCACCGTTGCCCAGGTGCCGGATGCCTTGCTTGTCCAGGGGCAAGGGGGCTGCCTGCGCCGCGCCCGCCAAGCCCAACAGGCTGAACAGCAGGCTGAACAGGAGCGGCCAGCCGCATAGCCAGGCGCAGACGCGGGAGGGAGCGCGGTGGCGGGAAGGGGGCGGGTGGGCTGGCATCGATGGATTGGGTGATGGTCGCGCGGGAACTGGCGGCAACGCCGTTTGCAGTGGATGATGCATTTTAATCGACTCTCGATGGCATCAGGACAATTTCATGTCCTGCCGGCATGGCTCGCCCTCCGGTATCATGGCGCCTTTTGCCTGCGAGACCTCCATGCTCAGTCCCGACCAGTTCCTGGCCTTCCTGGCCGCCGCCGTGTTGATTACCGCCAGCCCCGGCCCCGACAATCTGATGGTGCTGGGCGTGGGCATGTCGCGCGGGCGCCGCCAGGGCATGGCGTTTGGCCTGGGTTGCGCCCTCGGCTGCCTCACGCACACCGTGCTGGCGACCATCGGCGTGTCGGCCCTGCTGGCCGCTTCGCCCACGGCGTTGACCATGCTGAAAGTGGCTGGCGGCCTGTACCTGGTGTGGCTAGGCATCGGCGCCTTGCGCAGCCGTGGCGGCGCCAGAGTCGATGGCGCGGCGGCCTTGCCCGACGAATCGCTGCTGCGCCTGTTCGGCAAGGGTTTGTTTGCCAACAGTATCAATCCGAAAGTCGTGCTGTTTTTCCTCTCTTTCCTGCCGCAGTTCATCGTCGCGGGCCAGGGCAATGCCAGCTGGCAGACGGCGCAGCTGGGCCTGCTCTTCACGGCGCAGGCTTGCGTGCTGTTCGGCTTGCTCGGCTATTTTTCCGGCGCCGTCGGCCTGTGGCTCAACCGCCGCCCGCGCGCCGGCCTGTGGCTGGATCGCGTGGCCGGCAGCATCTTCATCGGCCTGGGCTTGCGCCTGATCCTGGCGCGCTGACTTCCTGCCGGGCGGTAATGCGGAACGCCAGTTCCATCTGATCCTGTACGGCCATGGCGCCGCCCAGCACGGCGAATGGCACGATGCCGAAGTCGCTCTGTTTCAGCAGCAGGCTGCCGCTGGCCTGCAGGTGGCTTCCATCGGCCGCTTGTTCGATGCGCACCGGCAGCTGCAGCGTGCGCGTCACGCCATGCAGGGTGATGTCGGCCTCCAGCACCTCGCCATTGCCCGTGCGGCGGGCCTCGATGCGCACCCACGGATAGCGTTCCGCCTCGAGCACGCGCAGCAGCATGTTGTGGCGCGTGCCGGCGATGGCGTCGGCCGATGGCGTCGTCGTCAGGCCGGCCGCCTGGCGCAAGCTTGCTTCATCCACACTCATCTCGTCGAGCCGGAACTGAAAGGCGGCGCGGCCCGGCGCAGGCGCCACCACGCCCTGCAGGCTGCGGCTGGCGATCACATGGTCATGCCCCAGCCGCGCCAGCGCGCCGCCGCGGCGCACGGTGATGGTTAACAGGGATTCTTGCGGGACGATGTACAGCAGATGCACGCCCAGCTGTTGCCACGCGGGGGCTTGCATGGCTCGCGCCGCTACTGGCGAGTCTGGCAGCGAGGCGGCGGGCGGTGGGGCGAACGGGGTGCAGGCAGCGAGCAAGGCGCAGGCGCAGGCCAGCAGCGCGCGGCGGTGGGCAGATGGCATCAATCAGGACTCCTGGCAAAGGGATGGCAACGGTGGTGTCGCAGGGCGCAATGGGGAGATAGTAAGCGATCCGGGTATCGGCGCGATAGATGGAATGCGCGAAGGAAGTGAGATTGGTATTAACAGCAGGTGCTTGAGAGTGAATGGGCGGGGGTGCAGAACTGAATTGCAGGGCTGCCTTTCATGGAAAGAGCATGCGTATTGAAATAATGCGTGAAAATTTGCAGTAATAGTTTCTTTAAAAAAACAAACTACATATTTGATAGCTTCACATAATTATATAAATGATAATTTAAGTGCTATGTCGAGCCGATAAGTATGCTGCAGAAAATAGAATATCGCCTGGACACCCGATTAATTTGATGAATGTGTTGTGAAATGCCAACGAGATAATTTAATTTATTTGTTGAAAAGAAAAAAGTCACTGTTGTCGTACGCTTGAACTGTTACTTGTTCATATAATCATGGCAATTAAATGTCATTTTTATATGTATCTGTCTCGTGCAGCAGAACATTTCTTAGCGAACAACATGATCAAAATACAACAGGAAACGGCAGGCCGTTCCGGCCGCCATGCAGCTTTTTCATCCGCCGGGCGCCACATCAGGATGCTGACCACGATGGCCTGGAGCACCCGCTGGCCCCGTCTTTCCAAGTCCCATGTTGTGCCGCTGGCCATGGCGTCCCTGCTGCTGGCCGCTGCCGCGCCTTCCAGCGCGCAAGTGCTGTGGGAAGATTACCGCGGTGTCGAGCGGGTGCCGGCCAATCCGCCTGCACCCAATTACAACAACGGTTTTAACGCGGGCAGTGCTGGCCGCCTCGCCAGCCTGCTGGCACTGGCCGCCAATCCTGCCGTCAATGCGGCGCGCACGGGCTCCTCGCCACAGATGGACTGGGCCACTGGCACGGCCGCCAATCCCGCGCAGTTATGTTACATCGAGACGCAGCAAACGTCGGCTGCCTGCCGGGCCTGGATCATGGGCCGCGTGATGTACGCCCTGGTGGTGTTTCCCCAGGCGGGCAATTACAAATTCAGCGTCGCGCATGATGATGACGTGAAAGTCGATTTTTCCACCCAGTATTCGACCAATTACCGCAGCGCCGTGTATAACGTGGCCGTGGGCAGCGTGCCCGAATATTCGAATAATGAAACGGATTTCCATAATTTGGCCGGCAATTTCAATAGCGCCACGCCGGGCGGCTGTTATCTGGCCCGCGTCCTGTGGAATAACGTGGGCGGCATCAACCATTTGCGCATGCGCTGGACGCGTCCCGATAATGTGACGGAAATCATTCCCGCGGCGCAATTGCGCGATCCCAGCCTGGCCAGTTCCTACACCAGTTGCACCAATAGTAAAACCGACCTGGCCGTCAACAAGGCAGGTCCGGCGAAGTTTGCCGTCGGCAAGCCCTTGAGCTACACCATAAAAGTCTGGAACCGCGGCCCCGCTGTCAGCACGGGCGCCACCTTCAGGGATGTGTTGCCGGCCAGCCTGAGCAATGTCAGCTGGACCTGCGCCGCAAGCGGCGCGGCCTCGTGCGGAAGCATCAGTTCGGGTGCGGGCAGCAACAACGTCGCCCTCACCATGGGCACCTTGCCCGTGAACGCGGCCACCAGCGCGCCCACCAGCGGTGCCTACTTGACCCTCACCATCACGGCCACGCCTAGTGATGTCGCCAGCATTGCCAACACTGCCAGCGTTACCGTTTCGCCCAACGAAACGGATAGTGACCTGAGCAACAACAACAGTACGACGACGGCAACCGTCACGACACAGACCTTGAGCGTGATCAAGGTATTGGCGCCCGCCAGCGACAGCGGCCTGTTCATCATGAATGCCAACGGCACGGCTGGCGTGCAAGGCGGCAACGGCGCCACGGCCAGCGCCGTCGTGCGCGTGGGCAACCTTGCAACGTTCGCGGAAACTGCGGGCACGGCCACCAACCTGGCGCAATACCAGAGCAGCTACAGCTGCGTGCGCACGGATACGGCCGCCATCATTTCCAGCGGCGCCGCCAACGCGGGCAACTTCACGATGCCCGATGCGCCCGTCACGTGCAGCATCAGCAACCGCCGCCTGCAGGCGGACATGCAAGCCGTCACCACGCTGCCACCCGGCCCCTACAATGCCGGCACCCCCGTGACGGTGACGGGGGTGTGCACGAATAACGGCCCCGACAATGCGGCCGCGCCCACCTGCGTGATGAGCGGTTTGCCAGCCGGCGCTACTGCCAGCTGCAGCGCACCCGTGTCGCCCTTCATACCCGGCTCGCGCATCAATTGCACTTCCACCTTCAATCTGCCTGCCAGCGGCAGCCTGACGATCACCACCACGGCCGGCGCGACCACGCTCGATCCCATCCCCGCGAATAACGTTGACAGCGCCACCCTGGGCATCGTCAGTCCGCTCGTGCGCGTGCAAAAAAGCGTCGACAAGAGCAGCGCCTTCGTCGGCGACACGCTGCAGTGGACCTTGACTGCCAGCAATACCGGCACCGGCGCCACGACGGCGGCGCTGACCCTGACCGATACCTTGCCTGCTAACCTGAGCGGTATCGTCGTCACGCCCACGGCGCCCGTCACCTGTGCCCCGCTGGCCGGCAATACGCTTGCCTGCACGGTGCCGGCTGGCCTGGCGCCTGGCGCCAGCGCCCAGGTCAGCATCAGCGCCAGCCCCACGGCGGCCGGCAATTTCGTCAACAGCGTGACGCCATCCGGCGGCAATGGCGCCAGCTGCGTCACGCCGGCCGCCTGCCAGACGACGACCGTCGTCAGCAAGGCGCTGGTGGACGTCACCACCACCCTGAACGGTTTCCCCGGCACCTCGAACGCGGGCGATGTCATCGCTGGCGTCGTGACCTATGCCAACCTGGGACCGGGCGCGGCCGAAGGCGTGACGTACAGCCTGCAACTGGCCACAGGTCTGGCCGGCGTGTCGGTCACTGGCGTGAGCGGCACGTATAACGCGGGCACCGGCCTCATCACGTTCACGGGCTTGCCCGCGACCCTGACGCCCGGACAGAGCGTCAGTTTCAACCTGTCATACACCCAGCCGGGTAGCAATATTTCCTCGGTGACCAGCATCATCGCCACCACTTCCACCGAGGTGGCGAACGATTATCCGAACACGGCCACGGTGACGGTGCCGGGACCGAACGTGCGCGTCACCAAGACGGCCGACAAGGCCACGGCCAACCTGGGTGAGAATATCGTCTGGACGATCACGGCCAGCAATACGGGCAATGTCGCCAACCAGGGCGTCGTCAGTCTCGCCGATTTGTTGCCGCCGAACCTGGTGGTGACCAGCGTGGTGGCCGCACCGGGCGTGACGTGCCCGCCGCTGGCCAGCTGGGTGGCGTCGAGCACGCAGACGTGTACGGTCGCTGCCGGCCAGCTGGCCGCCCTGAACGGCAGCCGCACGGTCATTATCACCGCACACGCCACGGCCGCTGGCAGCCTGTCGAACCGCGTCATGCCCAGCGGTCCGGACAACCCGGCTTGCAGTTCGGCCAGCGTATGCCAGACGACGAGCACCATCACCAGTCCGAAAGTGGCGGTGACGAAAACCGTCGACCATGCCAGCATCAATATCGGTGCCACCCTGACGTGGAGCGTCACGGCGACGAATAGCGGCGACGGCGTGAGCACGGCGCCCATCACGCTGACCGATACCTTGCCGGCCAACCTGGTGGGCCTGAACGTGGCGCTGGTCGGCAGCGCCACCTGCGCCGTGCCAGTGGGCAATATCCTCACCTGCACGGTGCCGGCCGGCCTGGCCGCGAATGGCGGCGTGGCCGGTTTTACCGTCACGGGCCAGCCTGCCGTAGCGGGCACCTACGCCAACAGCGTCGTGCCATCCGGCGCCGATAATCCAAGCTGCGCCACGCCCGCCGACTGCGCCACCAGCAGCACGGTGACCAGCCCCAGCGTGGCCGTGACGAAAAGCGTCGACAAGACCACCGTCAACCTCGGCGACACCATCACGTGGACCCTGAAAGCCATCAACAGCGGCAGCGGCCCGACGAATGGCCCGATTACCCTGACGGACAGCTTGCCTGCGAACGTGGGCGCGCTGCAGATACTGCCGGCGGCGCCGGCCAGTTGCGGCGTGCCTGTGGGCACGACGCTGACGTGCACCGTGCCGCCAGGACTGGGCAGCGGCATGCAGGCAACGGTGCTGATCAAGGCTGTGGCGAATGCGCCCGGCACGGTGGCCAACAGCCTCGTGCCGAGCGGCGTCGACAATCCCGCGTGCGCCACGCCGGCCGCTTGCCAGACTACCACCAGCGTCACCAGCCCGAACGTGGCGGTGAAGAAAACCGTCGACAAGGCCAGCGTCAACGTGGGCGACACGCTCACGTGGACCTTGACGGTGAACAATAGCGGCACGGGCGCCAGCACGGGCGCCGTCACGCTGGCCGACACCTTGCCGGCCGGGCTGGCGAACATCGTCGTCAGCCCGCAGGCGCCCGTCACCTGCGCGCCCGTGGCGGGCCAGAACCTGACCTGCAGCGTGCCGGCCGGCCTGGCTCCCGGCGCATCGGCGAAGGTCGTTGTCAGCGCCACGGCCACCCTGGCTGGCGCCGCCGTCAATAGCGTGCTGCCATCCGGGCCCGACAACCCCGCCTGCGTGCTGCCCGGCGATTGCGGCACCACCACCACGGTGCTCAAGCTGCTGGTCGACGTCACCACCACCCTGAACAATTTCCCGCCCAATACCCTGGCGGGCGATACGATTTCCGGGACTGTTACCTACGCCAACGTGGGACCAGGCCCGGCTGAAGGCGTGACGTACACCCTGCAGCTGACGCCTGGTCTGAGCAACGTTACCTTGACGGGCGCCGTGGGCAGCTACAATTCGGCCACGGGCGTCGTCACCCTCAGCGGCTTGCCCGTGGGCCTGGCGAGTGGCCAGAGCACCAGTTTCAACGTCAGCTACACGCAACCGGCAGATAATCTGTCGATGGTGACGTCCACCATCGCCACCACCTCGGTGGAAGTGGCGAACGACTTGCCGAACACGGCGATGGCGACCGTGCCCGGCCCCATCATCCGCGTGACGAAACTGGCCGACAAGACGACGGCCAACGTGGGCGAGACGATCACGTGGAGCATCACGGCGACGAATACGGGCAGCCTGGCCAACCTGGGCGTGGTGACCCTGACCGATATCCTGCCCGCCAACGTGGTAGTGCTGTCCGTCACACCAGGCGCTGGCGTCAGCTGTCCGCCGCTGGCCAGCTGGCTGGCCAACAGCGCGCAAGCGTGTACCGTCGCGGCCGGCCAGCTGGCCGCCGTGAATGGCAGCCGCAGCATCGTCATTACAGCCAGGGGCACGGCCGGCGGCAGCCTGGGCAACAAAGTCTTGCCGAGCGGCCCAGACAATCCAGCCTGCGCGCAAGCCGCTTCCTGCCAGACCAGCACCACCGTCCTCAGCCCGCAAGTGTCCGTGCGTAAAAGCGTCGACAAGAGCAATATCAATGTCGGCGACGCGCTGACGTGGACGCTTGCCGTGGCCAATACGGGCACGGGCGCGACCATGGGCGTGATCACCCTGACGGACACCTTGCCGGCCAACCTGACCCTGTGGCAAGTGTTGCCCGCGTCGCCCGCCACGTGCGCGGCGCCAAGCGGCAATCAGCTCGTGTGCTCCATTCCCGCCGGCATGGCGGCGGGCAGCGCGCTCAATATCGTCGTCAAGGGCGTGGCCACTGCGGCCGGCGCCTACGTCAATACCGTCGTGCCTGGCGGCCCGGACAATCCTGTCTGCCCGCAGCCCGGCGATTGCAGCACCACCAGCACGGCCGTGAAACTGCTGGTCGATGTGACTACCACCCTGAACGGCTTTCCTGGCAGCACGAATGCGGGCGACACGATCGCCGGCACGGTCAATTTCAGCAATATCGGCCCCGGCCCGGCCGAAGGCGTGACGTACAGCCTGCAACTGGCGCCCGGCCTGGCCGGCGTGAGCGTCAACGGCGTGGCGGGCAGCTACAACGCGGGCTCCGGCCTGGTGACATTCAGCGGCGTGCCGGCCACCTTGGCGCAGGGGCAGGGTTTCAGCTTCCAGCTCAGCTACATCCAGCCGGCCAGCAACCTGTCGACCGTGGTCAGCCGCATTGCCACGACGTCGACGGAAGTGCCGAACGACCAGCCCAATGTGGCTACCGTCACCATGCCCGGTTCCATCATTCGCGTCAGCAAGACGGCCAACAAGGCCGTGGCGAATGTCGGCGAGGAAATTATCTGGACGATTACGGCCAGCAACACGGGCAGCCTGGCCAACCAGGGCGCCGTCATTCTGACGGACTTGCTGCCAGCGAACATCGTCGTCACCAATGTGGCGCCCGACAGCGGCGTCACCTGTCCGCCGCTGGCCAGCTGGGTGGCCAACAGCAGCCAGAGTTGCAGCGTGGCCATCGGCCAGCTGGCGGCAGGCAATGGCCAACGCCAGATCGTGCTGACCGGCAAGGCCAGCGCGGGTGGCACCCTGGCCAACCAGGTCATGCCGAGCGGCCCGGACAATCCAGCCTGCTTCCAGGCCAGCGGCTGCAAAACGCAGACCACCATTACCAGCCCTAGCCTGGCGCTGAGCAAGAGCGTCGACAAGCTGGCCTTGAATATCGGCGACAGTCTGACGTGGACGGTCACCCTGGCCAATAGCGGCACGGGGGCCAGCACGGCTGTCGCCACCATCACCGATACCTTGCCGGCCGGCCTGGCAAATATCGTCGTCACGCCCGCCGCGCCCGTCACTTGCGCGCCGCTGGCCGGCAATGTCCTCACGTGCAGCGTGCCGGCTGGCCTGGCCGCTGGCGGCAATGCCACGCTGCAAGTGACGGCGCGCGCCGCTGCGGCAGGCAGTCTGGTCAATGGCGTCAGCGCCAGCGGCACGGATAACCCGGCCTGCCTGCAGGCGGGCGATTGCAACACCACCAGCACCGTCAGCTCGCCCTTGCTGAACGCCAGCAAGAGCGTCGACAAGACGGCGGCCAATGTGGGCGACACCCTGACGTGGACCTTGACCTTGCGCAATAGCGGTAGCGGTCCCAGCACGGCCATCGCCACCCTGACCGATACCTTGCCTGCGGGCCTGGCGAATGTGCTGGTCACGCCGACGGCGCCCGTCACCTGTGCTGCGCCGGCAGGCAATGTCGTCACTTGCAGTGTGCCAGCCGGCCTGGCCGCCGGCGCCAGCGCCAGCGTCAAGCTGAGCGCCACGGCGACCCTGTCGGGCAGCCTCGTCAATGCGCTGCTGCCGGGCGGAGGGGACAATCCCGTCTGCGCCGTCCCCGGCGATTGCCAGACCACCACGGTGGTGTCGAAACTGCTGGTCGACGTGACGACCACCCTGAACGGCTTCCCCGCCAGCAGCAATGCGGGCGACGCCATCCGTGGCGTGGTGACGTTTGCCAACGTGGGCCCTGGCGTGGCGGAAACGATGACTTACAGCCTGCAGCTGGAAGCGGGCCTGAGCGGCGTTTCCGTCAGCCCCGTCAGCGGCGCGGCCGGCATCAGCGGCGTCTACAACAGCGGCACTGGCCTGTATGTGCTGAGCGGCTTGCCGGCCACCCTGATCGCCGGCCAGAGCGCCAGCTTCAACCTGTTCTACACCCAGCCTGCCAGCAACAGCTCGCGCATCAGCAGCGTGGTGGGCACCAGTTCGACGGAAATCGTCAACGACTTGCCGAACACGGCGACGACGAACTTGCCCGGCCCCGTGATCCGCGCCAGCAAGACGGTCGACAAGGTGAACGCGGCCGTGGGCGATATCTTGACCTGGAGCATCACGGCGACGAACACGGGCAACTTGCCGAATCAACAGGCCGTCGTCCTTGCCGATGTGCTGCCGGCCAACATCGTCGTGCTCAGCGTGACGCCCGACGCAGGCGTGAGCTGTCCGCCGGTAGCAAGCTGGACGGCTGGCAGCGTGCAGGCGTGCACGGTGGCGGCAGGTCAATTGGCCGCCGCTAACGGCAGCCGCAAGGTCGTCGTCACGGGACGCGGCACCCTGGGTGGCAATCTGTCGAATCGTGTCTTGCCCAGCGGTGGCGACAATCCCGCCTGCGAAACAGCCAGCGCCTGCCAGGCCACGACGACCCTGGTGGCGCCGCAAGTGACGGTGCGCAAGAGCGTCGACAAGAGCAGTGTCAGCGTGGGCGACGTGCTGACCTGGACCATTACTGCCAGCAATGGCGGCACGGGTGCGACCAAGTCCGCCATCGTGCTGACCGATAACCTGCCAGCCGGCGTCAGCGGCGTGCAAGTGCTGTCCACGCAGTTGGCCACCTGTGCGCCCGTGGCCGGCAATATCGTCACGTGCAGCGTGACGGCCGGCCTGGCGCCGGGCGGACAGGCGCAAGTGGTATTGCGCGCCACGGCCAGCGCTGCCGGCGTGCTGCAGAACACGGTGTTGCCAAGCGGCCCGGACAATCCTGTCTGCGTGCAGGCGGCGGATTGCAGCACCAGCACCACGGCCATCAAGCTGCTGGTCGACGTGACCACGACACTGAACGGTTTCCCCGGTAGCACCAGCGCTGGCGACCAGATCAACGGCATCGTCAGCTTCAGCAATGCCGGTCCCGGCACGGCCGAGAACGTGACCTACAGCCTGAAACTGGCGCAGGGCCTGATGGGCGTGACCCTGAGCGGCGCGGCCGGCAGCTATGACGCCATCAGCGGCATGCTGACGGTGACGGGCTTGCCCGCCAGCCTGGCGCCCAACGAGCTGCACAGTTTCGGCCTGTCGTATATCCAGCCGGCCAGCAACGTGTCGACCATCGTCAGCCTCATCACCACCAGCTCGACGGAAGTGCAGTACGACTTGCCGAACACGGCGACGGTGACTATGCCGGGCCCCGTCATCCGCGTCAGCAAGACGGCCAACGTCGGCAATGCCAATGTGGGCGACAGCATCATCTGGACCATCACCGCCGTCAACAGCGGCGGCGTGGCCAACCTGGGCGTGGTGAGCCTGGCAGACATCCTGCCGCCGAACCTGACGGTGCTGGCCGTCAACGCCGACGCTGGCGTGACTTGCCCGCCGCTGGCCAACTGGGTGGCGAACAGCGTGCAAAGCTGCACCATTGCAGCTGGTCAATTGGCTATCGGCAATGGCACGCGCAGCGTGCGCGTGACGGCCACGGGCACGCTGGAAGGCGTGCTGTCGAACCGCGTGATGCCGAGCGGGCCAGATAATCCGGCCTGCGCGCAGGCCAGCAGCTGCGAATCGAGCGTGGTGCTGACGGGGCCGAAAGTGGCCGTGAAGAAAATTGCCAACCGCGCCGCCGCCAATGTGGGCGATACCGTGGTGTGGACCATCACAGCCAGCAACACGGGCAGCGGTCCCACGCGCGCCGTCATGACTCTGGTCGATACCTTGCCGGCCGGCCTGGCGAACGTGCAAGTGACGCCCGTGCGCGCCACTTGCGCCCCGGTGGCCGGCAATGTGCTCACCTGCAGCGTGCCTGCCGGACTGATCGGCAATGGCGGCGAAGCCAGCGTGCAAGTGTCGGCCACCGTCACCCAGGCGGGCACGGCGCTCAACCGCGTCGTGCCATCCGGTCCTGATGCGCCGGTATGCTTGGTGCCAGCCGATTGCCAGACCAGCACCAACGTCACCAGCCCCAGCGTGATGGTGAAGAAAGTGGCGGACAAGGCCAACACCAGCATCGGCGACACCGTCAGCTGGACCATCACTGCCACCAACAGCGGCAGCGGCGCCACCACGGCAGCCATTTCGCTGACGGACGACCTGGCCGCCAGCCTCACCGAGATTGTCGTCACGCCCGCCGCGCCCACCACTTGCGCGCCGCTGGCCGCAAATAAACTGGTGTGTACGGTGCCTGCTGGCCTGGCGCCCAATGCCGTGGCCGCCGTCACGGTGAGCGCGAAAGTGGCCGCCAGCGGCACGCTGAGCAATACCATCGTGCCCACCGGTGCCGATTTGCCACGTTGCGCGCAAGCATCTGACTGCACGGCTATCACGGAAGTGGCGAATCCCGCCATCGGCGTGGCGCTGGGCGTGGGCAAGGTGGCCCAGCTGTCGGCCAAAGTCTTCACTGTGCCCTACACGGTGGTGATCCGGAATGTGGGCAAGGGCACGGCATCGAATGTGCAGGCGCTCGACAGCCTGCGCGCCGCCTTCCCCGAACCCGTCACGTGCCGCGTCGTTGCGCCACCTGCCGCGCCCGCCATTGGCGGCAGCAGGCAGCTGGCCGTCAACCCGGGCTTTACGGGCGGTTGCGGCGGCAGCGACTTGCGTTTGCTCAGCGGTGATGCGGCCCTGGGCGAGGGCGAGTTGAGCGTCATCACTTTCAGCGTGGAAATCACGGTGCAGGAGACGACTTTGCCGCAGTACAACAACAGCGTGTTTGCCAGCGCACTGGGCGGCAATGTCGCCAACGCGGGCGGCGCCATCAGCGTGCCGCCAGCCCCGGCGGCTGGCGTCATCGCTGCCAATCCGGCCTATACGCCACCCGTGGGCAGCCTCGTGTTTGACGCTTCCAACAATGGCGGCAGCCATGCGGGCGCCGTGGCCACGGCCGCCGACGTGGCCGCACTGGTGGAAAAAGTCGACCCTAACCGCAACGGCAACGCCTCCGATACCGTGGGCGGCGTTGCCTTCACGGGCGAAGACACGCCCACGCCCGTGGTGTTGCTGCGGCAAGTGGTCGATGTCATCAAGGCAGTGTCTGCCCAGCAGCAAATCGATGCCAGCAAGTTCGAGATCAGCTACACGGTGCAGGCGGCCAACCGCTATCCCGCCGGCCACCCGACCTCGACCATGGTGCAGGTGGCGGAAAACCTGAGGGCCGTCTTCCCCACGGCGACCAGCGTCACCCTCAAGCCGGGCAGCCTGGCCGTCACGGCGCGACCCGCCAGCGCCACGGCCTGCGTCGCCAATCCCGACTTCAACGGTGCCACCGTGTTTGGCTTGTTGAACGGCAAGGGTGACTTGCAGCCGCAGGAAAGCTGCAACATCGGCTTCACGGTGCTGGTCGATTTCGGCAGCGTGGCGGCGATTCCCACGGTGCCGCAATTGAACCAGGTATATGCGAGCACCATGTTCGGCCCGGACGGCGGTGGCATGAACATCGGCCACAGCTACAGCGGCACGGGTACGTCGATGACGCCGGTGGCGCCCGCCAGCGTGCTGGCCCTGGCCAGTTCGGCCGACACCTTGCTGCTGCCGGCCACGCCGGGCGCCACGCCACCGAGCTTCACGCCCGTGGTGTTCAACACGAAGGACAAGCCGATGTTGTTGATCAGTAAGAGCGTCAACAAGACCCAGGCCGAGATCGGCGACAGCCTGCAATACACGATCGAAGTGAAGAACACGGGCGTGGCGACGGCGTTTGGCGTCAGCGTGCTCGATAAACTGCCGGCCGGCTTCCGCTACATCGACGGCACCACCACGCGCAACAACGTGGTGCAGCCCGATCCGTCCGGCAAGCCGGGGCCGCAGCTGAGCTTCAAGCTGGAGTCGCTGGCGCCGAACGCCAGCGCCAGCTTCCGCTACCGCCTGCGCGTGGGCGTCGGTTCGCTGCAGGGCGACGGCATCAATCGCGCCCAGGCCGCGACCACCAACGGCCCGCCCTCGAACGAGGCACGCGCGAAGGTGAAAGTGACGGGCGGCGTGTTTACGACGGATGCTTGCATCGCCGGCAAGGTGTTTGTGGACTGCAACAACAACCACGTGCAGGACGGCGAGGAACTGGGCATCCCGGGTGTGCGCCTGTACATGGAGGATGGCACGAACTTCACCACCGACGTGGAAGGCAAGTACAGCTATTGCGGCATCACGCCGAACAGCCATGTCATCAAGGTCGATGGCGCCACCTTGCCGCGCACCAGCCGCATGATGGAAGCGTCGAACCGCAACCTGGGCGACCCGCACAGCTTGTTCCTCGATACCAAGAACGGCGAGCTGCTGCGCGCCGACTTCATCGAAGGCTCGTGCTCGAACCCCGTGCTGGAGCAAGTCAAGGCGCGCCGCGCGCAGGGCGAGGTGCGCAGCGTGGAAAGGGAGGGCAGGGCGGGGCCGGGACTGAGTTTCAGCAGCCAGCCCGCTAGCGCGCCCGCGCAGGCGACGGACAGCGCCAACCAGCCTGTCGTCGCGCCACGCGCACCCATGCCGGCCGCTGTGCCAAGCGCAGGAGGCAGCCATGCGCAATAAGCATCTTTCACCTCACTTGCCGCTGGCTAATGCTGCTAAAGAGAAACAAGCTATGAAGAGAACCCTCCCCGCGCCCCGTCGCATGGCCGCCGCGCTGGCCCTGCTGGCATTCCCGGCGTTTGGCCACGCGCAACTGCCCTTGGCGGACAATGCGGCAGGCTCCGCCGTGGCGGCGCCATCCCTCCTTGCCGGCAAGGTGGACGGCACCGACTATGCCATCAACCGTGGCGTGGCGCGCATCGCCGTCGAGACGGACCGCAACGACGTGCCGGCCGATGGCCAGAGTCCCGTCACGCTGACGGTCAGGCTGTACGATGCGCAGGGCAAGCCCCTGGCGGGCACGGCGCTGTTGACCATCGAAGCCAGCGGTGGGCGCATCCTGCTGCCCGGCGCCCGCACGGACGAGCTGGGCCCTGAGCGGCGCGACGTCGACAAGGTCACGCCCGGCACGCAGCTGACGGTGGAGGATGGGGTAGCAAGCTTCAGCCTGCTGGCCCCATCCACGCCGCAGGACGTGCTGCTGCGCCTGTCGGCCGGCAGCGTGGCGGCGCAGGGCACCATCAGCTTCTTGCCAGAACTGCGCGACATGCTGGCCGTGGGCTTGATCGACGGCATCATCAGCAAGCGCAGCCTGTCGAGCAGCGACATTGCACCGTCGCGTTTCAATGACGGTTTCGAGCGCGACATCGTGCGCTGGAGCCGCGCCTTCAACAATGGCAAGGCCAACGTGGCGGGCCGCGCAGCCATGTTCCTGAAAGGCACGATACGTGGCGACGCCTTGCTGACGGCCGCCTACGATACGGACAAGGATACGCGCGCGCGTCTCTTGCGCGATGTCAATCCGGAAGAGTTTTATCCCGTGTACGGCGACAGTTCCGTGCGCAACTTTGACGCCCGCTCCAGCGACCGCCTGTACGTGCGCATCGACCAGCAGAAAAGTTATGTGCTGTATGGCGACTTCGCCACCGGCGACGGCTTCAGCCAGATGACGGGCGGCGGCGCCGTGGCCAACTTGCAGCAGAGAAAACTGGGCCAGTACAACCGCACGGCCACGGGCGGGCGCGGCCACTACGAACAGGATGGCATCGTCGCCAATGCCTTCGCCATCAACGATAGCCTGAAGCAGGTGGTCGAGGAGTACCGGGCGAATGGCACCTCGGGGCCATTTGCCGTGCGCAACAACAACGCCATCGAAAACTCGGAAAAGATCGAGATCGTGGTGCGCGACAAGAACCAGAATGGCAATATCGTGCAAGTGACGCAGCTGCGCCGTTTCGAAGATTACAGCTTCGAGCCGTTCAGCGGGCGCATCCTGTTCAAGCAGGCGATCCCCGCGCTGACGCCGAATGGCGACCCGCAATCGATCCGCATCAGCTATGAGGTGGACCAGGGCGGCGAAAAATTCTGGACCCTGGGCGTGGATGGCCAGGTGCAACTGGGCAAGATGGTATCGCTCGGTGGCTCGGCCGTGGAAGATAAAAACCCCTTGTCGCCGTATAAATTGCACAGCGTCAATGCGGGTTTGCGCTTAGGCGAACACAGCCTGCTGGTGTTCGAAGTGGCGCGCACCACGTCCACCAGCTACAGCGCGGGCGGCAGCATCTACACGACGCCGTCCGGCCAGGCGGGCGAGCTGCGCGATGAGGTCAGCGGCAATGCGGCCCGGGTCGAGTTGCAGCACAAGGATGACAAGCTGGAAGCGAAAGCCTTCTGGAACCGTTCCGACAGGGATTTCAATAACACGGCGGCCGGCATCACGGGCGGACGGGGCGAGGCGGGCGTGAAGGCGGGCTACAAGCTCAGTCCCGCCGTCACCGTGTATGGCGAGGCCATCCGCAGCGATGAGCGCAGCACGGATGCGCGCCGCGATGCGCAGCGCCTGGGCGTGGCCTGGAATGCCAGCGAACGCTGGCTGCTCGACGTGTCCGTCCAGCACATGAAGGAGAGCGGCGGCATGCCGTCGACGGCCGGCATCGCGCCGAATACCTCGCCGCTGGGCACGGGCTTGAATCCCACGGGCGGCTTCTTCGGCAACGGCACGGCGAACACGGCCATCGATCCCGTCACGGGCGGCAGCATCACCACGTTTGCGCCCATCAATCCCGGTGCTGGCGCGGGCACGACGGCGCCGCTGGACGCCACCACCGTGCGCCTGGGGGTGCAATACAAGGCTACGGAGCGCTGGACGCTAAATGGCGACGTGGAAAAAAGCGTCTCCGACGCGGACCAGCACCGCTACGGCCTGGGCGCGCAATACCAGCTGGCCGAACGCAGCCGCCTGTACGCGCGCTATGAAAACCAGACGGGCCTGGCATCGGCCTATTCGCTCAATCCGGCCGACCGCAGCACCAGTTTCGTCGCCGGCGCCGATACGGGCTACATGCCGGGCGGCACCGTGTTTGGCGAGTACCGCATGCGCGACGCCATGGATTACAGTCTCAGCAACCAGCGCGACCTGCAACTGGCGTCCGGCTTGCGCAACACGTGGAACCTGGGCGAAGGGCTGGCGGCAAACACGAATATCGAATACCTGAAAGTCATGAACGGCCAGCAGCAGCAAGCCGTGGCCGTGGCGGCGGGCTTCGACTATGCCGTCAATCCCCTGTGGCGCGGCTCCGTCAAGCTCGAGTACCGGCGATTGTTCGACAGCGAGATCGCGCCCGGCAACCAGCGCCAGGATCAATGGCTCAATACCATCGCCTGGGCGCGCAAGCTGAGCCGCGATTGGACCTTGCTTGCGCGCAATTACCTGCTGTACACGCGCAACAACGACGACGCCAGCGGCGCGCCCGTGGGCAACGTGCTGCAGGACCGGGCGCAGCTGGGCTTTGCCTGGCGTCCGGTGGACGATAACCGTTTCAACGGCCTGGCCCGCTACGAGTACAAGACCGTGCGCGACCAGTCGCAGATCGATGGCAACAATTACCGCGCGCACATCGTTTCCACACACCTCGATTACCACCCCAGCCGTCCTTGGTGGTTCACGGGCAGGGTCGCCGCCAAGCACAACAACGACAAGAACCTGCCTGCCGGGCAAGAGAAATACACGGCATGGCTGTTTTCCGGGCGCACCGTGTACGACATCAGCAAGCACTGGGACATCGGCGTGCTGGCGGCCGTGATGGGCAGTCCGCAAGGTGGCAGTCGCCAGTGGGCCAATGGCGTCGAAGTGGGCTATCTGCTGGCGCAAAACCTGTGGCTGTCGGTCGGACACAACTGGTCGGGATTCTCCGACCGCGACCTGACGGGCGCCGACTACACGGCGCGCGGCCCCTACCTGCGCCTGCGCTTCAAGTTCGATGAAAACCTGTTCAAAGGCAAAGACGCCACTATCAACCGTACCCTGGCCCGGCCATGAAAACTACCCTGACTCTGAAAATGACACCGAGGATGACCCCGATGATGAAACTGATACCGCTCGCCAGCCTGCTGGCCATGGGCCTGGCCCAGGCGGCCACGCCGACCCTGCCAACGGCGCCGTTGGCCATGCCCCAGCTGCGCATCAGCGACCAGGCCGTTTCTGCCGACCAGCAGGCTTACCGCCTGCTGCAGGAACGCATCAAGAAGCTCAACGACGGCGGCGTGCGCGTGGGCGATTATTACCTGTCCAAGGCGCAATGCTGGCTCGACGTATCTTTCCACGAATACACGCGCAACGACCGCTCGGCCTTTCCCCTGCAAGCCTTGCAGGAATCGGCCAAGATCGTCGCCGCGCTGGAAGACGGCAGCACGCCCAATCCCGGCGACGCCACGCCGCTGGTGAACGATGCCACGCGCCTGCGCGACGATCTGTGGTCCAGCTTTGGAGCGATGCGCGAGTCGCCCGGCTTCGCCTGCGCGGCGCAAAAGGTGGCGTGCGGCGAAGTGGAACTGGTGCATGCGGGCAATGAGTACAAGCAGCAGGGCTGGCGCCATGCAAACCCGTATGTGCAGCTGGCCGAGGATGCGCAGGCGGCAGCCCAGTCCGCCGCTGCCGCGTGCCCGGCCGACAAGCCGATAGCGCAACCCGATCCGTTGCCGCCGCGTCTAGTCCATGAACGCATCACGCTGGATATGGACGCCCTGTTCCGTTTCGACAAGGCGGGTGCGGCCGACGTGTTGCCGCAGGGCGTACAGAAAATCCGCGAACTGGCGGCGCGCCTGAAGCAGGGCTACGTGCAGATCGATACGCTCTCCGTGACGGGCCATACGGATCGCCTGGGCACGGACAGCTACAACCAGGCGCTGTCCGAGCGGCGCGCCTTGACGGTGAAACAGTTGCTGCGCGAGCAAGGTATCGCCAATGTCATCAGCGCGTATGGCAAGGGCAGGGCCGAACCCGTCGCCGCCTGTGAAAAGGTGGCGCCGCGCGCCGCCCTGATCGCCTGTTTGCAGCCGAACCGCCGCGTGGAAATTGAGTTGACGGGTATCAAAAGTTCAGCGAAGGAGGGCGGCACACCTTAGCGCTACGTCATAAGCCGGTCATATGGCGCTGTTATGATGCTGTTGTTGGCACACAGCATGCGGTGCGCAAATCACTACGTTCCGGGAGCGATAGGATGCAGGCATGACTCAACAGCTTAGCCGGTGAGCTCAACCATCGGCACCAGACAGGCTGGCGAAGTGTGAAATTGCTGCGATGGCAAGGCATGCAGGGTAAAAGCGGGAAAATGAAGGGACTTTAATGAAGTCCTAAGCCTGCCAGGCGGAAGGGCTGGCATAGTGGAGTCATGGCGCACGGAAACCCCGGGCGCAAGGTTGCCGGACACCTCAATGACCGGCACGATTTCCACTTTTTCATGTGTCTCCGTTTTATCCCTGCGCTCTGAAACAGCGTTTCAACCGGCTACCGCACCTTGCGAAGCCGGTTTTTTTTGTCCGGATTTTCGTACAAGGCTGGAAAACGCCCGGTGCCGCCGTACTGCGGCGCCGGGCGCGGGCGCTTAGCCCGTTTGCTTGGCCAGCCACGCATCGATGGCCGGCAGGCGCTCGGCACGCACCTTGATGCGGTACTTGATGCCGGCCACGGAACTGTCGGCGTCGCCGCGCGCGCCGGCCGGCAGGTTGGCCTGCGCATACGCTTCCAGCTTGGCGATCATCTCCGGCTGCGCCGAGCCGGCGGCCAGGCGCGGGAAGTAGCGGCTGCGCGAGCTGGCATCGATGCGCGCATTGACTTGCTCCAGGTGCGCCAGCGCGAAGTCGAAGGCCAGCTCGGGATGCGTGCGCGCCACGCGCGAGATCATGGCCGGGCTGTTGGTCACGCCCGGTTCATCCGTCAGCGCCAGCGCCAGCGCCCGCTGCGCCAGGGCCGCATCGTTGGTCGAGGCCAGCAAGTCGTACAGCTGGTTCTTGACCAGCGGTGTCTTTTCCTGCTGCGCCTTGGCGTGCAGCTGCTCCCAGGTGGCGGCGTCCGCATGCTGCGCCACCACGCCCAGGATGGTGCGGCGCAGCGGCGCGGGCATGGCGGTGGCATCCTGTTCGCTGGCCGCGTAGCGGCGGCGCGCCTCTAGCAGCACGCCGGGCTCGCCCATGTCGCCGAGGATGGCAATCAGGCGGCCGCGCAGGGTCGCCACGCTGGACGCTTCGCCCGCGCGCGCTTCCCAGCCCGTCTGCGCCATCATCGGCGTCAGGCGGGCCATGGCGAAGCGGCCGAACACCTGCTGGCGCGCTTTGCTTTCCACGCTGTCGCCCGCATACTGTTCATACAAATCGTTGAGTGATGCGGCCACACGGCCCAGCACTTGCGGGTCTGCCGACAGGGGCGTGGCCTTGACCAGTTCCAGGAAGCCGGCCGGGTCTTGCAAGCCCGCCATGCCCAGCGACTGGCTGTCCGCCAGCAAGCCCAGTTGATCGATCGGCGCCAGGCGCGCGAAGCTGCCCGCCAGCGCGCGCGTGCCGGCTGGCGCGTACAGGGTGCGGTAGTAGCCGCTCTGGCCCGCGTTCACCAGCAGGGCGCCGCAACCGGGCACGTTCAGGGTGGCCTTGCCATCCTTGAGCACTACCTTGGCCAGCTTGCCGTTGCCGACCGTCGAAGCGATCACCGGTACTTTCCACGACAGCGGCTTCTTGTCCGGCTGGTCCTTGGAAAATTCCGTCTGCGTGAGGGTCACGCGCGTGCGGCCCTTCCTGCACACGGCTTGGCCCACCGTGATCATCGGCACGCCCGGCTGCAGGGTGAAATCATGGGCGATGGCGCTGACGGGCTTGCCCGCGGCCGCATCGACTTCGCGCCACAGGTCGTCCGACACCGTATTGCCATACGCATGCTTGCGCATGTAGTTGCGCACGGCCGTGCGCCACGTGTCGGCGCCCACGTACGCTTCGAGCATGCGGATCACCGCCTCGCCTTTTTGATAGGTGATGCCGTCGAAGGCCTGGCTGGCCTGTTCCACGGTGGCGATGCGCTGCACCACGGGATGCGTAGTGCGCAGCGCGTCCTGGCTCATCGCCGATTCGCGCCCGCCCACGTTGGACAGGGCCGTGTTCCACTCGGGGTGCAGGCGTTCCGTGGTGCGGCTTTCCATCCACGACGCAAAACCTTCGTTGAGCCACAGGTCGTCCCACCAGCGCATGGTGACCAGGTCGCCGAACCACTGGTGCGCCATTTCATGCGACAGGGTGGTGTAGATATTTTCCTTGTCGGACTGGGTCGAGATGGCCGGGTCGAGCAGCAGGCCATATTCGAAGGTGAACACGGCGCCCCAGTTTTCCATGGCGCCGAAGAACTGGCTGCGGCCCGGCGCGGCGATGTTGTCGAGCTTGGGCAGCGGGTAGCGCACGCCGAAATAATCGTTGTATTCGCGCAGCAGGGCGCTTGACTCGTCGAGCGCGAAGCGGCTTTGCGCCAGCGCGCCTTTCTTCGTGATGACGCCTATTTCCGTGCCGTCGCTCATGGTCGTGGCGCGCTCGAAGTCGCCCAGGCCGAAGAACAGCAGATAGGTCGACATGCGCGGGGTGGTGGCGAAGTACACGTGCTTCATGCCATAGCCCAGCTCTTCGCTGCGGGCAATCGGCATGTTGCCAACGGCCATCAGATTGCTCGGTACGACCACGTCCAGCGCGAAGGTGGCCTTGTAGTCCGGTTCATCCCACGATGGCAGCATGCTGCGCGCATCGGAATTTTCGAACTGCGTGTACAGCGCGCGCTGGCGACCCTGCGGCGTGTCGTAGTCGAGCGAGAACAGGCCCGTGGCCTGCGTGCCAATCTTGCCGCTGTAATCGATGCGCAACAGGTACTCGCCCTTGGCCACGGGCTCGGCAAAGTGCACGGTGGCCGTCTGCTTGTCCGCATCGAACTCGATCTTGCCCGTCACCTGCTTGCTGCCACCCGCGCCTTCGATGGCGGCGGCGGCAAACGCCAGGTTCAGGGCATTGAAAGTGATGCTGCTTGTGGGCGCCTCGACGGCCACCTTGATGGCGACTTCGCCCTTGAAGGTCGAGGCGGCGGCATCCGGCGTGATCGACACGATGTAGTGCAAAGGCGTGACGCCGCGCGGCAGCTGCGTGGTGGTGCCAAGGGCGTGGCTGGCCGACGCGTATCTGGCGGCGGGTGCGGCGTGGCCCGGGATGACGGCGGCGACGGCGGTCAGTGCCAGAACGGCGGCGGCCAGTTGGCTGCGGCGGAAACGCGAAGTCGGTGTGCGATGCATGGTATGCCCTTCGTTCATGAGTAAAACGCCCGCCAGCCGGGTAGGCTGCGAGCGTTGATGGCGGTTGGGGGACATCGCTGGAACTGGAAGCCAGCGTTCCCGTACAGCAATCTAAGTGGAAACCGGGGCAAAGTCAACGCGCCAGGGGGACTGCACCAGGATGGCGCGCTGGTATGATTGTGAACCACCATAACGAGACGAGACCTGCCCATGAAACTGATTATCAGCCCCCGCACGCCCAATCCGCGCCGCGTCACGATGTTCATCGCCGAGAAGGGCATCAGCGGCATCGAGGAAGTGGCGCTCGACCTGATGGCGGGCCAGCACCGCGATCCCGCCTTCCTGGCAAAAAACCCGCTGGGCCGCGTGCCCGTGCTGGAATTGGCGGACGGGCGCGTGCTGACCGAGACGCGCGCCATCTGTACCTACCTGGAAGGTTTGCAGCCGCAGCCGAATCTGATGGGCGAAGGTTTCGAGGAGCGCGCCTTCATCGAAATGGCCGACCGCCGCGTGGAACTGCATCTGTTCAGCGCCGCCGCCAACTGGGTGCGCCACGGCCATCCGGCCCTGGTGGCGCTGGAAAACCCGCAGTTTCCCGACTTCGCCACGGCGCAGGCGGGCAAGCTGCGCGAGACGGCGCAATGGCTGGACCAGGTGCTGGCCCAGCAGCCGTACATCGCCGGCGAGCGCTTTACGATTGCCGACATCACGGCTTTCTGCGCGCTGGAATTTGCGCGCGGCCTGATGAAGTACCGGCCCGGCGCGGAAGGCTTGGCCAACCTGCAGGCTTACCGCGACCGCATTGCCCTGCGCCCCAGCGCGCAGGCGAAGTAAGTTCCCCAAAAAAGAACGCCTGCGCCGGAGTCCGGTGCAGGCGTTCTGTCTTGTCAGGTGCTGTCAGGCCCGTTTTATTTGAGCTGCTCCAGCAGGAAGGTGTAGGTCAGCGCCCACATCAGCGCCTGCTGGTCGTTATTGGCTGCACCCGCATGGCCGCCTTCCGTGTTTTCCCAGTACAGCACGTCGTGGCCTTGCTCTTCCATCTTCGCCACCATCTTGCGCGCATGGCCAGGGTGGACCCGGTCGTCGCGCGTCGAGGTGGTCAACAGCACGCGCGGATATTTCTTGTCCTTGAAGACGTTTTGGTACGGCGAGTACTTGCTGATGTAGGCCCATTGTTCCGGTACGTCCGGGTCGCCGTACTCGCCCATCCACGAGGCACCCGCCAGCAGCTTGTTATAGCGGCGCATGTCGAGCAGCGGCACCTGGCTGACGACGGCGTTGAACAAATCGGGACGCTGCACCAGCACGGCGCCCGTCAGCAGGCCGCCATTGCTGCCGCCCATGATGCCCAGGTGGCGCGGGCTGGTGACCTTGCGCTTGATCAGGTCTTGCGCCACGGAGATGAAATCGTCATACGCGCGCTGGCGGTTTTCCTTCAGCGCCGCCTGGTGCCAGCGGGGGCCGAACTCGCCGCCGCCGCGGATATTGGCCAGTACATACACGCCGCCCTTTTCCAGCCACGCCACGCCCGTGGTGCCGCTGTAGCTTGGTTTCAGCGACACTTCGAAGCCGCCATAGCCATACAGCACGGTGGGGTTGCTGCCGTCGAACTTCGTCTTCTTGCCCATGATGGCGAAATACGGCACCTTCGTGCCATCCTTCGACGTCGATTCGAACTGCTCCACCTTGTACGGCGCCGCGTCGTAGTAGGCGGGCAGGGACTTGATCTTTGTGCGCTTGTCGCTTTGCGCCGTGGCCAGGTACAGGGTGGTCGGGTTGAGGAAGTCCGTCACTGTCAGGAAGTATTGGTCCGAGTCGACGGGATCGAGCGCGCTGACGGCCAGGGTGCCCAGTTTTGGCGCATCGACTGCGCGGCGCTGCCACTTGCCATTCACGTGGCGCAATTCCGTCAGGCGGTTCTTGACCTTGTCCAGGGTCGTCACGAGGATGGCCGATTTCGTCGGCGTGACATTGTCCAGCGAAGACGTGGCCGTGGGCGCGTACAGTACTTCCAGCTCTTGCTTGCCCTGCATGAAGGCCTTGAAATCCGTGGCCAGCAGCGAGCCTTGCACATAGGTCTTGCCGTTCACTTTCCAGTCCGAGCGCAGGGTGATGATCAATTGATCGCGCACGGTAAACATGGTGGCGTCGTCCGGTTTCGGCACTTTGGTCAGGCTCGTGCCGTCGCGCAAAAAGGTTTCGCCGCTGTAGAAATCGATTTGCCGCTCGATGAACTGGTGTTCGTAGCCGGGCGTGAAGTCCTTGTAGGCGCCGGCGCTCAGATCGTCGGCCTTGGCTTCGTACAGCGTGTGCGCCTGCGCCAGCGGCGTGCCGCGCCGCCACTCTTTGACGATGCGCGGGTAGCCGGAGCTGGTCATCGTGCCGGGACCGAAATCGGTGGAGACTAACAGGGTATCCTGGTCGATCCAGCTGGCGCTGCCCTTCGCTTCCGGCAGGCTGAACCAGTCGTCGCTGCCCTTCGCTTCCGGCAGGATGAAGCCGCCGTCGACAAAGGCGCGTTTCGCCACGTCGTATTCGCGCACCACCTTGGCGTCGCCGCCGCCGCGCGACAGGGAAATGAGGCAGCGTTCGCCCTTCGGATACAGGCAGGAAGCGCCGCCCCAGACCCAGTTTTCATTTTCGCCGGCGGCCAGCTGGTCGAGGTCGATCACGGTTTCCCAGGTCGGTTCGGCCTGCTGGTATTGCGCCAGGGTGGTGCGGCGCCAAATGCCGCGCACATGCTGGGCGTCGCGCCAGAAGTTGTAGTAAAACTCGCCTTCCTTGCTGACGTAAGGAATGCGTTCCTTCGAATTGAGGATGGTTTTCAGGCGCGCCTGCAGGGCGGGGAAGCCGGGCCGGGCTTCCAATTCTTTGGTGGTGACGGCATTGTGCTGCTTGACCCAGGCCAGCGGCTTGTCGCCATGGACTTCTTCCAGCCACAAATGGGGATCGGCCGGAACAGTGGAAGCGGCGGGCGTGGGTGCTTGCGCATGGGCGATGCCCGCTGCGGCCAGGCCGAGCAGCATGCTGCTGGCGAAGATGCGATATGACGACATATAGGGTTCCTGGTTGGTCCGATGGAGGCCGCGTTGCAGGCAAAACGGCGCAGCCATGGTGCCATGGATTGCTGTGGGGAACCAGTGTGACGTAGATATTAGTGTAGCTTTGGCATGCATTTCATATAATATTCGCTGCTGGATCGTCAGGCCGTATATTCTGCGGCCCCGTAATCTATCCCAAAGTCGAGGATGGAGTCGGCCGCCGATCGGCCTGGCACGCATGCCGCGCGTGTTTGTGAGCCTGCTATGCTTCGGTTTATCCGACGAAGGCATTGAGGAGGCGATTTACGACAGCCAGGCCATTCGCGCCGTCGTCGGCATCGACGCGGGCCGCGAGTCGGCGCTGGACGCGATTACCTTGCCCAAGTTTCGCCGCCTCCTCGAGTCGAAGGAGCTGACGCACCGGAATCTCGACACAATCAACGGCCACTTAGACGAAAAGGGGCCTGACGATGCGCGAGCGGACCATCGTCGACGCGACGCTGATCGTCGCGCCACCATCGACAAAAAACAAAGTCAGCTAGCGCCATCTGGAGATGCACCAATCGAAGAGTGGCAATCACTGGCATGTCGGGATGGACGCCTACATCGGCATCGATGCAGCGTCGGGCCTCGTGCACACAGTCGTCGGCGCCGCCGGCTCTCAAGTCGTCGAAAAGCGCCCCTACATTCCAGGCAAATCCGTGACCTTGCAGGTGCTCATGAAGAAAAATGCTACCGCCACTGGTGTGCGCTGTCCGGTATCGTCACGGAGAAGCAGCTACCAACTCCCGGAGTGCTGACCAGCACTATCGTCCCTCGCATGGCGGTACTGACCAGGTTGTATGTAGTATGCAAGCCAAGGCCGCTGCCCCCCTGACCTAGTTGCGTAGTGAAGAACGGATCGAATACACGGCTTTGGTCCGCTGCCGATATGCCAACGCCATCGTCGCTGACTGTCAATTCGATGCAGCGTGCATCCGTCATGCGGGCAGCGACCGTGACATTGCCCGGGGCACGACCAACGAACGCGTGACGTGCAGCATTTCCCAACAATTCGGCAAGCACATCGGCAAAAGCGCCGAGATAGCCGGTCATCGAAAGGTCTTCGTTGACGGTGTTGACGAGACGCAGACCTGGCACGGCGGCGGCCACGGTCTCGACAGTATGACGCAGGTTGAAGTGGCTCGGCGTCATATCAGTCGGATCCACGGAAATCCGTTTGAAGCTGGCTACCAGCTGCGACGCCCGCTCCAGATTACGCGTCAGCAGGAAGGTACCGTCATGCATAGCCTCACAAAAGCTGCTGAGATCAGTACGCGTCAGGCCTGTCGCCATCTTGTCGCGAAAAGCCAATGCCTGATCTTGGATTGTGCTGGCCACCAGTATGCTGTTACCGATAGGCGTGCCAAGCTCGTGCGCCACGCCGGCCACCAGCGCACCCAAGGCCGCATTCTTGGCCGATTTCAACAGCTCTGATTGCATCGCTGTCAGCGTGGCAAGTGCCAGATTGAGTTTTTCATTTGACCGCTGCAGTTGCTCGGCATCGCTGTGTTGGCGGGCAATGGCGGCGGTCAGCTCGATATTACTTCGCTTGAGCTGCTCTTGCTGCTCTATAAGCTGTTGCTGCTGCTCCATTAATTCTAAATCGCGCTCGATACTCTTTTTTATTTCCCACATCAGCTCGACGTACTTTTCATGGTAGGTACGAGTTTTGTTATCGAGGACGCAAATAGTGCCGAACACGTTCTGGTTCGGCGCAAGCAAAGGTACGCCTAGATACGAAATCATGTCCAACGCGACGTCGGGATTGTCCTTCCATTGAGTATCGTCTAACGCATTGGGCACGTGCAACAAGGCGCGAGTTTCCATCACCGTCTCACAATAGAGGCCCGTGTTGAGCACGGCCATCTCGTTGGCGTGGTATGGATTGCCTGCCCTTTGGGCGGCCACCAGCACTTCAATCTGCCCCGGCTGCACGCGCATGATCAGACCAGCTGGTACCTCAAATACTTCGGCCATGACATCGACGGTATGCTGCCAGTTGTCCAGCACGTACTCGGGAATCGTGGATGCCTGATCAAGCATGGGATAGTCCTTTCGTATTGGAGCAACGGCTCGCTAAGTAAGGTAGAGAATTGACGTTCCCTACCAGACAAGTCTAAAGCTGACGGTACAACATAACCATTCCCGCTGCAAGCCATCGCACCTCACGGATAGACGGTCCGCTTACAAACGCCATGATACTCCGCCAAGAAAAAGCGCACGCCGCGCGACCGCTTCCTCGCCGAGATCGACAGCGTGACGCTGTGGGGCAAGCTCCACAAACTCGTCGAGCCGTTCTATCCGAAGGTTGAGGGCGCGGGTCGTCCGCCAATCGGCTTGGCACGCATGCTGCGCAGGTATGTGGCGCAACAATGCTTCGGTTTGTCGGACGAAGGCATCGGGGACCATCGTCGACGCGACGCTGATCGCCGCGCTCGGCGACGCCGGTTGCCAGGGCGTGCAAAAGCGGCCTGAGAACGCAGGCAAATCCGTGACCTGGCACGTGGCCATGAAACGTTCCAAACGCAAGGCGCTGCCCAACAATAAACTGGGGCGTTTGACGGAAAAGCTCGAGCATCCGTTTCATGTCGTCAAGAATCTGTTCCGTCATCGCAAGACGCGCCATCGCGGCCTGGCGAAGAACACCGCACAACTGTCCACGCTGTTCGCCTTTGCCAATCGGGTGCTGGCCGGCAGGCGCTTTACCGTCACCGAAACCCGAAGAGCGTCTTGATCGCCGAAAGGCGCCCGATCAAGGCAGAGCCAGGATATCCGCGGTGACATGCCATCACAGGCGGCGATGCAGACAAATTCATTGCAGCTGCGTCACCCACACGGGCGCCGACCAGACGATATTGCCGTCATCCTGCGTCAGGCGCGCGTAATAGAAATGCGGGCCGGGCGCGGGCGTGACGGCGATCTCGGCCTGGTCCGATACTTGTGTGACGGAGCCGTTGCTTCCCGGCACACCGTGGAAAATGACGATGGCCGCCGCTTGCCGCCCCGCGCTATTGCTGAAATGGATGGCCAGGTGCAGCGGTCCCCGGTTCTCGAAGCGCTCGCCCATCAACTTGCCATTCGCCGTCAACAGCAGCTGCGCGTGCTTGTCCATGGTGGCAAACACGCGGCGCGCCCGCAGCGCTTCGAAGAAGCTGTCGCGTGAAACGGGCATGCCGGCGGCCGGGCTGGCCACCAGCACGGCCGTGCGGTTGCCATAGGCCGCGCCCCAGTTGGCGCAGTGGTTGTCCTGGTTGCTGCTGAAAGCCACGTGGTAGCCGGCCGCCAGGGCCCGGTTGCAAGCCGTCTCGTAGTTGCTGCGCCGCGTCTCCGTTTCCTGGTCGTTGGTGGAAAAGGCGGACGTGTTCATCACTTCGCACAGCACCATGGCCGCGTCGCCATCCTGTGTGTAGCCCAGCGGCTGGCCGTTGACGAGAAACTGGCCCGTTTGCGCCGGGTGGTTGAACTGGCCGATCCAGCCCCGTTCGCGCATCAGCGCGTACAGGCCCGCGTAATCGCCCTTCGGCGTTTCCACGTCGGCCAGCAGCTGGTCCAGGGCATTCCTTTCCCAGCCCAGCAACAGCTCGCTATTGAGGATATTCACATGGCCGCCCTTGTTGATGACGCCCCATTCCATGCCGTACAGGGCCAGAAAGCCCGGGTGAGCGGCCGAATACGCCGCCGCTTCGGCCAGCCCTGTCTGGTACAGGGCTGTCGCCTCGGCAGGGGTGGCAGCGCTATTCGTGCCGTCGGAACCGTCATACATATGGTTATGCTCGGATGTCAGCAGGGCGTCTAGCCCCTGTTGCTGCGCATACTTGTAGGCATCAATGGGGCCGAAAGGCGCCGTTTGCGGCTCCTGCGCGCCATGGCAAGCGTCGAGCGCCGCACCGCCATCGCTGTGGCGCGTCTGGCTGTGCAGGTTGGCGTAGACGATGCGGTAGCCGGGCTGGCCGTCCACGCTGGCCAGTTGTTGCAGGCCGGCCTGGAAGGCGGGCAGCGTGGGCGCCGTGCTTGCACCCCGCTGCACCTGGATGTGCCATTGCTGCTCCACCTGCGCTTCCTGCGGCGTGTCCGCGTCCGCCACGGCCAGCAGGCGCAACTGGTATAAACCGTCCGGCGCCAGCACGCGCCGTTCGCGCGCATCGGCGTCGGCGCGGCCATCCCAGGGCAAGGCGATGCTCTTGCCTTTGGTTCCCACCTGTTCTGCGCCCGACCAGCGCCGCAGCACGGCGCCTTGCGGCCCCGGGCCGGACAAGGTCAGGGTCCAGCGCACCGCATGGGTGCGCCCCGCGTCGGGGTAGGCGAGGCGCACGATAAATGTACGTGCCTGCGTTGTCTGCGCGCCGCGCGCGGCGTGAAAGGGCGCGACGACGGCGGCATCGAGTTCGCTGTGTTCCTTCGCCTCTTGCGCGGCGGCACTGTTACTCCATGTCATCAGTAACAGCCCGGCGCACGCGCATGCCAGCCAGGGTGGCCAGGGTGATCGCAAATGGCGGTGCAGTGTCTTGGCCATCGTGGCCTCCCGCGACTGCTTCAGATGATGGTTTAGACAAGAGATGCCACGTACTGGTTCCCGCATGCACCAGCAAGTGGCGCCCTTGCACCGTCAGGTGCCATGACTTGGCGCAAAACCGGTGCGCATGGCGCTGCATGCCCGGCAGGCAAGCTGGCACGGCGCTTGCTACACAAGAGATACGGATCAACGGCGATCCCCTGAATAAACGCACAACGGTCCAACGACGGACCACATGGACAACGGCGTCCGCTCTGGCTGATTTTTTTCATCGGCGGGGGCGGGCGCCGTTTTTGTTTGCATTTTTGTTATTTTCGGGATACTTCGGGAACCTATCATGGCCAGCCAAAAAGCAACGAGCATCGCGCTCTTCTCCCTCGCCACGCCACCCATGCGCGCATTCCACCTGACGTGGATGGCATTTTTCGTGTGTTTCTTCGCCTGGTTCGCCTGCGCACCGCTGATGCCTGTCATCAAGGGCGAGTTTGGTCTTTCCTTGGCGCAAGTGGCGAACATCAATATCGCGGCCGTCGCCATCACCATCCTCGTGCGCCTGATCGTGGGGCCATTGTGCGACCGCTACGGCCCGCGCAAGACCTACACGGGCTTGCTGCTGCTGGGCGCCATTCCCGTGCTGGGCGTGGCCGCCTCGCAAAGCTATGAAAGCTTTCTGTTCTTCCGCCTGGGTATCGGCGCCGTCGGCGCCAGCTTTGTCATCACGCAATATCACACCTCCGTGATGTTCGCGCCTCGCGTAGTGGGGACGGCGAATGCGGCCGCCGCCGGCTGGGGCAATGCGGGCGGTGGCGCGGCGCAGGCGCTGATGCCGCTGCTGCTGGGTGCCGTGCTGATGCTGGGCGTGTCCGAATCGCTGGGTTGGCGCGTGGCCCTGCTGGTGCCGGGCGTGCTGATGCTGGTGATGGCCGTGCTGTACTGGCGCTATACGCAGGATTGCCCTGAAGGCAATTACTCGGACTTGCGTGCCGCTGGCAGCGCCATCGAAGGCGGCAAAGGTGGCGGCAAAAGCGGCGGCTGGGACAGCTTCAAGGCGGCAAGTTCCAACTATCGCGTCTGGCTGCTGTTCGTCACCTACGGCGCCTGCTTCGGCATCGAAATTTTCATTCATAACATCGCCGCCGTGTACTACGTCGACCATTTCGGCCTGTCCTTGAAATCTGCCGGCCTGGCCGCTGGCAGCTTCGGCTTGCTGGCCCTGTTTGCCCGCGCTCTCGGTGGCTGGATGTCCGACAAACTGGCCCTGCGCGGCAACCTGAACAGCCGCGTGACCCTGCTGTTCATGCTGATGATAGGCGAAGGCGTGGGCCTGCTGTGGTTTGCGAAAGTCGACAGCGTCACGTACGCCGTCATCGCCATGCTGGTCTTCGGCCTGTTCACCCACATGGCGTGCGGCGCGACCTACGCGCTGGTGCCCTTCATCGACAGCCGTGCGCTGGGCGGCGTGGCCGGCATCATCGGCGCCGGCGGCAATGTGGGCGCCGTGGCGGCCGGTTTCCTGATGAAGGGTACGGGCGACATCCGCCAGACCCTGATCATCCTCAGCGCGCTGGTGGTGATCTCGGCCCTGTGCGCCATCGCCGCCCGATTTACGGGGCTGGCGGCGGAACCGACCATGGCTGCGGCCTGAGGAGACAAGCATGAACCACCCTTTGAACATCGTCGTCCTTGGCCATGGCATGGTCGGGCATAAATTCCTTGAACGGCTGGCGCTGGAAAACAACACACGCCTGTGCGTGACGGTATTGTGCGAAGAACCGCGTCCCGCCTATGACAGGGTGCACCTGTCCGAATTTTTCAACGGCAAATCGGCCGAGGACCTCTCCTTGGTGGCGCCCGGCTTCTTCGACAAGGACAACCTTGTGTTGAAGCTCAATACGCGCGCCGTGTCCATCGACCGCGTGGCGAAAACCGTCACCGTCAGCACGGGCGAAGTGCTGGCCTACGACAAGCTGGTGTTCGCCACCGGCTCCACGCCGTTCGTGCCACCGCTGCCGGGCAAGGAGCGCGATGGCTGCTTCGTCTACCGCACCATCGAAGACCTGGAAGCCATGCTGGCCTGGGGCGCCAAGTCCACCACGGGCGTGGTCATCGGCGGCGGACTATTGGGCCTCGAATGCGCGAAGGCCTTGCGCGATCTCAAGCTCGACACCCACGTGGTGGAATTCGCGCCGCGCCTGATGGCCGTGCAAGTGGACGAGGGTGGCGCGCGCGTCTTGCGCCGCAAGATCGAGGAACTGGGCGTGACCGTGCACACGCAAAAGAACACCCTGGCCATCGTCGACGGTGTAGCGGCCACGCACCGCATGCAGTTCGCCGATGGCAGCCACCTGGAAGCGGACATGATCGTCTTTTCGGCCGGCATCCGCCCGCGTGACGAACTGGCGCGCGCCTGCGGCCTGGACGTGGGGCCGCGCGGCGGCATCGCCATCGACGACCGCTGCGTCACCTCCGACCCCGACATTTACGCCATCGGCGAATGCGCGCTGTGGGGCGGCTTGATCTTCGGCCTGGTGGCGCCCGGCTATGACATGGCGCGCATCGCCGCGCGCCACCTGCTGCAGAAGGAGGAAGGAGAAGCGGGCGAAGCCTCCTTCAAGGGCGCCGACATGAGCACCAAGCTCAAGTTGATGGGCGTGGACGTGGCCAGCCTGGGCGACCCGCACGGCAATGCACCGGGCAGCCGCTCCTACCAGTTCACGGACGAACGCAAGCAGATATACAAGAAAATCGTCGTTTCCGACTGCGGCAAATACCTGCTGGGCGGCGTGATGGTGGGCGACGCCAGCGAATACGGCACCTTGCTGCAGATGATGCTGAATAAAATCGAGCTGCCGGAATTCCCCGAATTCCTGATCCTGCCGCAGGCCGACGGCCAGCAAAAGGTGGGACTGGGCGTGGATGCCTTGCCCGAGTCGGCGCAAATCTGCTCGTGCAACGACGTCTCGAAAGGCGCGCTGTGCGCGGCCGTCGCCGAGGGCGCCACCACCATAGTCGCGCTGAAAAGCTGCACGAAAGCCGGCACCGCCTGCGGCGGCTGCGTGCCGCTGGTGACGCAGATCATGAAGGCGGAAATGCAGAAGCAGGGCATGATGGTAAACAACCACGTGTGCGAACACTTTGCGTACTCGCGCCAGGAATTGCACCACCTGGTACGCGTGGGCAAAATCCGCAGCTTCGGCGCGCTGCTGTCCGCGCATGGCCAGGGTCTCGGTTGCGAGGTGTGCAAGCCCGTGGCGGCGAATATCCTCGCCTCGTGCTGGAACGATTTCGTCCTGTCTCCCATACACGCCAGCCTGCAGGACAGTAACGATTATTTTCTCGGTAATATCCAGAAAGATGGCACTTACTCCGTCGTGCCGCGCATGCCGGGCGGCGAAGTGACGGCCGACGGCTTGATCGCCGTCGGCATGGTGGCGAAAAAATACGGTCTCTACACGAAAATCACCGGTGGCCAGCGTGTCGACCTGTTCGGCGCGCGCGTCGATCAATTGCCGGCCATCTGGGAAGAACTGATCGCGGCCGGCTTCGAGTCGGGCCACGCCTACGGCAAATCCTTGCGCACGGTCAAATCGTGCGTCGGCTCCACCTGGTGCCGCTACGGCGTGGCCGACAGCGTGGGCTTTGCGATTCAGCTGGAAAACCGCTACAAGGGCTTGCGCACGCCGCACAAGATCAAGTTCGGCGTCTCCGGCTGCACGCGCGAATGCGCCGAGGCGCAGGGCAAGGACATCGGCCTGATCGCCACCGAAAAAGGCTGGAACCTGTACGTGTGCGGCAATGGCGGCATGAAGCCGCGCCACGCGGAATTGCTGGCGGCCGACCTCGATGAAGCGACCCTGGTGCGCTATGTCGACCGCTTCCTGATGTTTTACGTGCGCACGGCTGACCGCCTGCAGCGCACCAGCGTGTGGCGCGACAACCTGGAAGGGGGCCTCGATTACCTGAAAGCCGTCGTCGTGGCCGATCGCCTGGGCATCGCCCAGGAACTGGAAGCGGACATGCAGCACGTGGTCGATACCTATGCCTGCGAGTGGAAGGAAGCCATCTCCAACCCCGCCGTGCGCCAGCGCTTCCGCCATTTCGTCAACAGCGAGAAGAATGATGAAAACGTGGTGTTCGTGGAAGAGCGGGGCCAGATCCGGCCCGCCACCGAGATGGAACGCCGCGGCACCGTGATCCCCATCCTTGCCGTGGAGGCTTGAGCCATGAATGCGATGAATGAACTGACTGGCGCCAGCGCCGACAACTGGGTGGCCATCTGCCCCTTGACGGACATCGTGCCCGACACGGGCGTGTGCGCGCTGCTGGGTGGCCGGCACGTAGCCGTGTTCCGTGTCGGCGATGCCGCGCCGCGCGTGTACGCCATCGACAATATCGACCCGAACGCGGGTGCTTCCGTGCTGTCGCGCGGCCTGGTGGGCAGCATCGGCGAGCGTGTCGTTGTCGCCTCGCCCATCTACAAGCAGCACTTCGACCTGGCCAGCGGCGAGTGCCTGGAAGCGCCCGAGCATTCGGTTGCCGCCTGGCCGGCGCGCGTGTTTGCGGACATGGTGTGGGTGGCCCTGTGAACCCGCCAGCCAAGGCACGCCCCTCGCTGGTGGTGGTCGGCAACGGCATGGCCGGCATGCGCACGGTCGAGGAACTATTGAAACTCGCGCCGGACCTGTACCACACCACCGTGTTCGGCGCCGAGCCGCATGGCAATTACAACCGCATCCTGCTGTCTCCCCTGCTGGCCGGCGAAAAATCGCTGGACGACATCATGCTGCACACGCGCGACTGGTATGCGCACAACGGCATCACCCTGCATGCGGGCGACCCTGTGGTGCGCATCGACCGCCAGGCGCGCACCGTGCAATCGCTGTCCGGCATCACGGTTGCCTACGACCGCCTGCTGCTGGCCACCGGTTCGACGCCCTTTATCGTGCCCGTGCCGGGCCACGCGCTGCCCGGCGTGATCGGTTTTCGCGATATCAGCGACGTCGACACCATGCTGCAGGCGGCGCGCATGCACCACCATGCGGTGGTCATCGGCGGCGGCTTGCTGGGACTGGAAGCGGCCAACGGCTTGCAGCGCCAGGGCATGGACGTCACGGTCGTGCACATGAGCGGCGCCCTGATGAACCAGCAGCTTGACGCACCCGCATCGATGCTGCTGAAAACGGCGCTGGAAGCGCGCGGCCTGCGGTTTTTGATGCAGGCGCAAACGGCGGAAATCCTCGGCACCGACCGCGTGCAGGGAGTGCGCTTTGCCGATGGCGCGTCGATTCCCGCCGACCTGGTCGTGATGACGGCCGGCGTGCGCCCGAATATCGCGCTGGCGCAAGCGGCCGGCCTGCACTGCGAACGGGCCATCGTCGTCGACGACTGCCTGCAAAGCTACGATCCGCGCGTGTACGCCGTGGGCGAATGCGTGCAGCACCGGCGCGCCACCTTCGGCCTGGTCGCGCCCATCTGGGAACAGGCGCGCGTGTGCGGCGCGCACCTGGCCGGCGCCGGGCACCGGCGCTACGTGCAGCAGGCCAGCGCCACCAAATTGAAAGTGACGGGCATCGACCTGTATTCGGCCGGCGACATCATCGGCGGCGAGGGCAGCGAAGACCTGGTGCTGCGCGATCCGCGGCGCGGCGTCTACAAGCGCCTGGTGGTGCAGGGCAGCCGTCTGGCCGGCGCCGTGCTGTACGGCGACGTGCAGGACGGCCCCTGGTACTTCGACCTGATCCAGCAGCGCCGCGACATCAGCAAGCTGCGCGCCCATTTATTGTTTGGCCAGGCGCTGTGCGCCCAGGCCGCCTGACAGCGACCAACAGGATACTTTCATGACTAGCTGCACGCCCGTGAAAACCACTTGCCCGTATTGCGGCGTCGGCTGCGGCGTGGCAGCGACACGCCTGCCCGACGGCGCCATCCGCATCGCCGGCGATGCCAGCCACCCGGCCAACCTGGGCCGCCTGTGCGTGAAAGGCTCGGCCCTGGGCGATACCCTGGAGCTCGAGAATCGTTTGCTGCAGCCGCAGGTGCGCGTCGATGGCATCTTGCAGCGGACTTCATGGGACATTGCGCTGGACCAGGTGGCGGGCGGCTTGCGCGCCATCATCGACGAGCACGGCCCTGACGCTGTGGCCCTGTATGTGTCGGGCCAGCTGCTGACGGAAGATTATTATGTGGCCAACAAATTCATGAAGGGCTATGTGGGCAGTGCGAACATCGACACCAATTCGCGCCTGTGCATGTCGTCGGCCGTGGCGGGCCACAAGCGCGCGTTTGGCGAGGATATTGTGCCGGGCTGCTATGAAGACCTGGAACTGGCCGACATGGTGGTGCTGGTGGGCTCGAACACGGCCTGGTGCCACCCCATCCTGTTCCAGCGCATCGCCCGCATCCGCGAAACCCGGCCGGAGATGAAACTGGTGGTGATCGACCCGCGCCGCACGGCCACCTGCGAGCTGGCCGACCTGCATTTGCCCGTGAAACCGGGTACCGATGTGTGGCTGTTCAACGGCTTGCTGTGCCATCTGGCGCGCGAAGGCGTGATCAATGAGGCTTTCGTGACGCAGCACAGCTCGGGACTCGACGCAGCGCTGGCGGCCGCCCACGTGGATTGCAGCGACCCCTTGCAGGTGGCGCGCATCTGCAAGGTCGACCCGCAAGCCTTGCTGGCGTTTTACCAGGCGTTTGCCGCCACGCGCAAGGTCGTCACGGCCTTTTCGCAGGGCGTAAACCAGTCGTCCTCCGGCACGGACAAGGTCAACAGCATCATTAACTGCCATCTGGCGACAGGGCGCATCGGCCAGCCCGGCATGGGGCCGTTTTCCCTTACGGGCCAGCCGAACGCCATGGGCGGGCGTGAGGTAGGGGGCCTGGCCAACATGCTGGCGGCGCACCTGGAGCTGGATAATGCGCTGCACCGCGAGACCGTGCAAACCTTCTGGGACTCTCCCCGCATCGCCGGTAAACCTGGCCTGAAGGCGGTGG
Source organism: Janthinobacterium leeuwenhoeki (assembly GCF_051380795.1). Taxonomy (NCBI): domain Bacteria; kingdom Pseudomonadati; phylum Pseudomonadota; class Betaproteobacteria; order Burkholderiales; family Oxalobacteraceae; genus Janthinobacterium; species Janthinobacterium leeuwenhoeki. The sequence goes on along the minus strand of NZ_JBNYXT010000013.1, from coordinate 40,910 downwards.
ACCTGTTTCACGCCATCGAAGCGGGCAAGGTCAAGGCCGTGTGGATCATCGCCACCAATCCCCTGGTCAGCATGCCGGACGCCGACCAGGTGCGCCGCGCGCTGGCCAAATGCGAGCTGGTGGTGGTGTCGGACATCAGCGCCGCGTCGGACACGAACGTGCATGCCGACGTGCTGCTGCCTGCCCTGGGCTGGGGTGAAAAGGATGGCACGGTGACCAATTCCGAGCGCCGCATCTCGCGCCAGCGGGCGTTTTTGCCGGCGCCCGGCGAAGCGCGCGCCGACTGGGACGTGCTGTGCGATGTGGCGCGGCGCATGGGCTATGCGGGCTTCGATTTCACGTCGCCGCAAGCCATCTTCGACGAACACGCGCGCCTGTCCACCTTCCGCAACGGGGCGGAAACGGCGCGCCTGTTCAATCTGGCGGGCCTGGACAACCTTGATGCGGCGCAATACGAGGCCCTGGCGCCGCAGCAATGGCCGCAGGGCCAGGCGCGCCTGTTCGGCGACGGCCGCTTCGCGCATGCGGATGGCCGCGCGCGCTTCATTCCCACGCCACCGCGCGCGCCGCAGAACATGCCCGGCGAAGACTATCCGCTCATCTTGAATACAGGCCGGGTGCGCGACCAATGGCATACGATGACGCGCACGGGCAAGGCGGCCAAGCTCTCGGGCCACATCGCCGAAGCCTTCATCGACATCCACCCGCAGGATGCGCTGCTGTACAGCGTGCGCGAAGGCGAGCTGGCGCGCATCAGCAGCGCCTGGGGCGCGATGGTGGCGCGGGTCGTGCATGGCGGCGGCATCGCGCGCGGCCAGGTCTTCGTGCCGATCCATTGGAGCGATGCGAATGCATCCGATGCGCGCGTGGGCGCCGTCGTCAATCCCGTCGTCGACCCTGTCTCGGGCGAGCCCGAATTCAAGCACACGCCCGTGCGCATCGAGCAGTTCCGCGTGCACTGGCATGCGTTTGTCCTGAGCCGCACGCCCTTGAACCTGGACGGCGTGGCGCACTGGACGCGCATCCAGGGCGAGCAGTTCCTGCGCTACGAACTGGCGGGCCGCCAGCGCATCGAAGACCTGGGTGCCTGGGCGCGCGCGCTGCTGGGCGTCACGGACGACAATGCCGACTGGCTCGATTATGCGGACGCCAGCGCCGGCGTGTACCGCGCCGTGCATCTGGTCGAGGGGCGCATCGGGCAATGCGTGTATGTCTCGCCGCGTCCCGACCTGCCGTCGCGCAGCTGGCTGGCGGGCCTGTTTGCGCACGCGCAGCTCGATGCGGCCGACCGCGCCGGCGTGTTGCTGGGCCAGCCCATCGGCAAGGGCATGGACGCCGGTCCCACCGTGTGTTCGTGCTTTGGCGTGGGGCGCAACACCATTTGCGCCGCCATCGCGGAGCAAAAACTGACGACGACGGCGCAGGTGACGGCCTGCGTCAAGGCGGGCGGCAATTGCGGCTCCTGCGTGCCGGAGATACGACAGTTGCTGCTTGAGGCGCGCAGCGCTGCCTGATCATCTGTCCTTTCCTGCGCGGCTTTGTTATATTGCCAGCTCTACAAGGGGAGAGGCAGTCTGATGACAGCAGGACAACACGACACGGTCTGGCTGACGGGCTTGAGCGGTGCAGGCAAATCCAGCATCGCCGATGCGCTGGCGCGCCGGCTCAAGGCGCAGGGCCGCGCCGTGGCGGTGCTCGACGGTGACCAGCTGCGCCATGGCTTGAACCGCGACCTGGGTTTTACGCCGCAAGATCGGCATGAAAACATCCGCCGCGCGGCCGAAGTGGCGCGCCTGATGAATGGGGCGGGCCTGACTGTCATCGCCGCCTTCATTTCGCCGTATCGCGCCGACCGTGCCATGGCCGCCGCCATTATCGGCACGGCGCATTTCATCGAAGTCCACGTCAGCACGCCGCTGGCCGTGTGCGAGGCGCGCGATCCGAAAGGTTTGTATGAACAGGCGCGCGCGGGGCAGATCGCCGAATTCACGGGCGTTTCCGCGCCGTATGAAGCGCCGCTGGCGGCCGCTCTGACCCTCGACACGGGGGCCTTGGCGCTGGAAGAAGCGGTCGAGCGTCTGTGCCGGCATTTGCAGCAGCGGCTGTGACGGCGTGGTGGCGATGCGTATGAGATTGCGCAAATGGCTGCGCGGGTGCCTGCCGGCCAGCCTGAAGGCGCGCATGAGCGTGGTCGTCTTCCTGCTCGTGCTGGGCGCGGTGGCTTCGCTGGCGCTGGCCACCCTGGCCGTGGCCGAGCGCGGCATGCGCGACGTGACGGGGCGCCAGCAGTACGTATCGCTGGCCAGCGCCGCCGTTTTCATCGATGAAGAAACCGACGCCAAGCGCAATGTGCTGCGCGCGATGGCGGACAGCCTGGCGGCCAGCGGCGCGCACGACGGCGCCAGCCTGCAGCGCTTCCTGGCCGCGCAAACTGTGCTGGGCAAGGAGTTCTTTTCGGCCGGCGTGGTCGGCGTCGACGGCGTTGTCCTGGCCAGCGTGAGTCCCTTCAAGCCGCAGGCGGGGTTGAACCTGAAGGGCCGCCTTTATTTTGAACAGACGCTGGCGAGCCGGCGCTCGGTGATTTCCGCGCCGCTCAACGGCAGCATTTCCGGCATGCCCATCGTGGTGGTGACGCAGCCGGTGTTCGATGCGCAGGGCGGCGTGCGTTATGTGCTGGCGGCCAGCGTCAACCTGCGCCAGCCCGACTTCCTGGGCCGTCTCGGTGCGCTCAAGCCGGGGCCGGGCGGCTACCTGTACATCATGACCAGCGAAGGCGTCATCGTCGAGCATCCCGACAAGTCGCGCATCATGCAGCATATCGAAGCCCATGGCCCCGTCAGCGTGCCTACGCGGCGCGCCATGCAGGGTTACGAGGGCTGGCTGACGGGCACCACCACGCAAGGCGTCGATGCGCTGTTTGCCTACCATCGCATCGCCTCGACGGGCTGGATACTGGTATCCGTCTATCCCATGCGCGACGCGTTCGCACCGTTGCACGCCATCCGCAGCAAGATATTGCTGGCCGCCGTGCTGCTGGCGGCGCTGGCGGGCCTGGCCGGTTGGCGCGTGGTGCTGCGCCTGTTGCAGCCGCTCGAGCGCTTGCGCCGCCAGGTGCACCAGATCCACCGCCAGCGCCTGGGCATCGAGGCGCTGCAAATCGAGCGGCGCGACGAGATCGGCGACGTGAGCCGCGATTTCTACTCGCTGGTGGCCGAGCGCGAAATCGCCGAGGCGCAGACGCGCGACAGCGAGCGGCGCCTGAAGCTGCTGACGGACCATGTGCCTGTGGTGATCGTCTACATCGACCGCGAGCACCGCTACCAGTTCATCAACGCCACGTTTGAAAAATGGTTCGGCCGGTCGCGGCAGGAAAGCCTGATGCAGTCGATCCGCGAGGTGCTGGGGGAGGAAGCGTATCAATTGCGTGAAGCCTACCTGCGGCGCGCTTTTGCGGGCGAAGAGGTCGAATATGAATTTACCATCGGCGGCGAGGGGGGCGCTGGCCGGCGCGTCTTCCAGACCAGCTACGTGCCCGATGTGGGCGAGAGCGGCGCGGTGGAAGGCGTGTATGGCCTGATCCACGAGATCACCAAGACCAAGGCGATGCACACGGCGCTGCAGTCTGCCGCCGCCACCGATACCCTGACGGGCATCGCCAACCGGCGCCGCTTCGACGAGCAGCTGGCGCAAAGCATGCAGCGCACGCGTGCCGCGCGCGCGCCGATGGCGCTGGCCTATCTTGATATCGACCGTTTCAAGGCCATCAACGATAGCCTGGGACACAAGGCGGGCGACGAGGTGCTGAAGGAATTCGCTTCGCGACTGGAGCGCAGCGTGCGCGCCAGCGACCTGGTGGCACGCCTGGCCGGCGATGAATTCGTCATCATTCTCGAAGGCGTGAACAGCGCGGCCGAAGTGCGGCACGTCGGCGCCAAGATCATCGACGCCATCCGCCAGCCCTTCGAGCTGGCCAGCGGCCCGCTGCCGGTGACGACCAGCATCGGCATCGCCATCTTTCGCGAAGGCGCGCTGACGCCGGCGCAGTTGCTGGATCTGGCTGACCAGGCCCTGTATGCCGCCAAGGGGCTGGGCCGCGATGGCGTGGCGCTGCTCGAGGCGGCGCCGTAGGTTTTACAGGGTGGCAGTCCAGTGGTCGAGCTGCTGCGTGGTGGCCGTCACGCCGCCGCAGACGATGACGAGCACATTGCGGTAGGGCGCCAGTTCCGGCGCCTTGCCGTAGACGGCCGCCAGCGCCGCACCGCAGGCCGGCTCCACCACCAGGCGCTGATCGGTGATAAAGCGCTGGCAGGCGTCGACGGCGGCCTGGTCCGACACCACCACGCTGTGCAACAGGCGCGTCTGGCTGATGGCGTAGGCTTGTGCGCAGACCTGGCGCGCGGCCAGCGACGTGGCGATGCTGCTCACGGCCGGCAGGGCCACGTGTTCGCGCGCGGCGACGGCGGCGGCCAGCGAAGCGGCGCCTTGCGTTTCCACGGCCACCAGGGCCACGTCATCCCAGCCGTTGCGCTGCAAGCCTTCGGCCACGCCGGCCAGCAAGCCGCCGCCGCCCACCGACAGCACCACCGCGTCCGGTTTCAGGCCCGCGCGGGCCACTTCATCGATCATGCCGGCATGGCCCTGCCACAGCAGCGCGTCGTCGAAGGGATGCAAAAAGGCGTCTTGCGGCGTGAGCATCGACTGCGCCAGCGCGTTCGCTTCCTGCCACGCGGCGCCGTGCACGATGACTTCGGCGCCTTCCTGCGCGATCAGGGCCTTGGCCCGCGCGCTGGTCGTTTCCGGCACGACGACGATGACGGGAATGCCCAGCTGGCGCCCCGCGTAGGCCACGGCGATGCCGGCATTGCCGCCGGAAGAAGAGATGAGGCGGCTGGCGCCGCGCCGCGCGTATTCTTCGCAGGCGAGGCCGATGCCGCGGATCTTGAAGGAGCCGGGCGGCTGCAAGGCTTCGAGCTTGAGCCAGATGGCGCGTTCGCTGTGCAGGCTCAGGGCGCGCGAGTTGAGCAAAGGGGTTTCGATGTGCAGGGCCATGCGTGTTCCTGGTAGACGGTCAGGCCAGCATCATAGCCGAAGCGCCCGTGCCAGCGTGTCACCCTTGCCGGGAGTGACTTAGTTCAGCGGGGCGCTCTTGAGCTGATGCGTGCGCGCCACTTCCTTCATCGCTTCGAGCAAGTCGTCGCGCAGCTGGCGCGGCAGCTGGCCGAAGAATTCCTCGTCGTTCTGGTCGGCCATCTCGGCCAGCACTGGCACCAGCGCCTCGCCTTCCGTGGTCAGTTCGATCGAATGCTGGCGGCGGTCGGCCAGCAGGATAGACTTGCTGACCATGCCCTTGCTTTCCAGGCGGTCGATCAGTTTCGAGACGGCGCCCTTGCTCATGCCCGACACTTGCGCCAGTACCGTGGGCGAAGTGCAGCCCAGGCGGAACATTTCGCGCAGCACCACCCACTCGGAGACCGTCACGCCATTGGCTTCGGCTTTTTTCTGAAAACTATGGGAAACGTGGTTGGAAACGAAACGCAGCCAGTAACCGAGATGGGCTTCCAGTTCGCTGACGGGGACGCTGTTGGGATGGGCGGCTTGCGGCGTGGCGGCCGTTTCAAAATTATGGCTCATTTCTCTTCCTTCACTGTGCGGCGTTGCCGGCATGGTTAAGGCCTTCACGCTTGCTGTCGAGTGGTTTGTTTGGGAACAATCATCGTGCTTGAGGTAGTTTTAACACTGTTTTCACAGGAAATCACTTACCGGCAAAGAGGTTTTCCTTTTTTTCTTGCTCTGTATAAATAAAAAGCAATAACAAGCAAATAATCGTATTGCCGGACAGGAAGACTAAAAAAATAACTCTTGTTGCATCAATGGTAACAGCATTTTTGCCGAATTGATAAATATTTCATATCATTCCGCGAGCTTGCCCACATACGACGTATTGCCCACGCGACAGTGCGAGGTTTTCTTGCAGAAATGCGGCCCGCTCAGGCCAGTACCACCTTCACGCCCGCTTCGCGCAATACTTCGGCAAAGCGGGGCGGTGGCGGCGCATCCGTAAACAAGATGTCGACTTGCGCCAGGTCGGCCAGGCGCACCAGCGCCTTGCGGCCGAATTTATGCTGGTCGGCCACCAGCCACACTTCGCGCGACTGTTCGATGATGGCTTGCGCCACCTTCACTTCGCGCGCATCGAAGTCGCGCAGGCTGCCGTCTTCGTCGATGCTGGAAATGCCGATGATGCCGATGTCGACCTTGAACTGGCGGATGAAGTCGATGGTGGCTTCGCCCACGATGCCGCGGTCGCGCCCGCGCACCACGCCGCCGGCCACGATGACTTCGCAGGCGGCGTTGTCGGCCAGAATGGCGGCCACGTTCAGGTTGTTCGTTACCACGTGCAAGCCCGTGTGCCGGCCCAGCGCGCGCGCCACTTCCTCGGTCGTCGTGCCGATATTGATCAAGAGCGAACAGCCATGCGGCACCTGCGCGGCGACGGCGGCGGCGATGCGCCGCTTGGCGTCGCTGTTGAACACTTGCCGCTGGCTGTAATCGATGTTTTCCACGGACGAAGGCAAGCCGACCCCGCCGTGGTAGCGGGCCAGCAGGCGCGCTTCTTCCATCTGCTTGACGTCGCGGCGCACGGTTTGCGGCGTCACGTCCAGCTGCTGGGCCAGCTCTTCGACGGACATGGTGACCTTCTGGCGCACCACTTCGAGCAGGCGGCGCTGGCGGGGATTCAAAATCATGGGTTTGTCTCTTTAAAAATCACAAACGAACAAAAACGAACAAATAGTAATGGAAATATGTTGCTATGAGTTCGTATTCTGGCGTAACCTTATCCATATTGCATTCGAATTACATCTGTATTGATCTTAACGACAGTCACCGGCGATGCCTAGTCTTTCCTCGCCGGCCTTTCCCCGACATACACGGAGTCACGATGGCGGCAGCACAGCAAGGTGTGGAGACAGCGATGGCATGCGACATGCTGGTGGTCGGCGGCGGCATCAATGGCGCCGGCATCGCGCGCGACGCGGCCGGGCGGGGCTTGTCCGTCGTGCTGTGCGAAAAGGACGACCTGGCCGCGCACACCTCGTCGGCCTCGACCAAGCTGATACACGGCGGCTTGCGCTACCTCGAATACTATGAATTCGGCCTCGTGCGCAAGGCGCTGATCGAGCGCGAAGTGCTGCTGCGCTCGGCGCCGCACATCATGTGGCCGCTGCGCTTCGTCATGCCGCATGCGCAGGGCCAGCGTCCCGCCTGGCTGATACGCGCCGGCCTGGTCCTCTACGACATGCTGGCGAAGCGGGAAATCCTGCCGGCCTCCAGCGGCATCGACCTTGAGCGCCACGCGGCCGGCACACCGTTAAAACCCCAGTTCAAGCGCGGCTTCGTGTATTCCGACGGCTGGGTCGACGATGCGCGCCTGGTGGTGCTGAATGCCGTCGACGCGGCGGACAAGGGCGCGCGCGTGCTGACGCAGACGCGCTGCGCGGCCCTGCGGCGCGACGGCGCGGGTGCGGACGCTACTTGGCAGGCGACCCTGCTGCAAGGCGACGGACGTGAACTGGCCGTGCGCGCACGCAGCGTCGTCAATGCGGCCGGGCCGTGGACGGCCGAGTTCCTGCAGCAGGCGGCACCGGGCGGAAAGGGACGGCATTTGCGCCTGATCAAGGGCAGCCATATCGTCGTCAAGCGATTGTTCGAGCATGATCATGCGTACATCTTCCAGCATCCGGACGGGCGCATCGTATTTGCCATTCCGTATGAGCACGATTTCACCCTGATCGGCACTACCGACCTTGACTATCACGGCGACACGGGCAAGGTGGAAATCGATGACGAGGAAATTCGTTACTTGTGCGAACTTTCCAGTTATTATTTCAGCAAGCCCATTGTGCCGGCTGACGTAGTCTGGACGTATGCCGGCGTGCGCCCGCTGGTGGAAGATGCGGCGGCCGATGCCAAGGCCGTCACGCGCGATTACCGCTTCGAACTGGACCAGGAAAGTGCGCCGCTGCTGAGTGTTTTCGGCGGCAAGATCACCACCTTCCGCAAGCTGGCCGAGGAGGCGCTGGATATGTTGGCGCCCTTGCTGGGCAATACGCGGCCGGCCTGGACGGCTAGCGCCTGCTTGCCCGGCGGCGATGTGTTCGGCAGCACGCCGCAGAACCGCTCCGTGCGCGAGTTCGGCCAGTTCGTGCAAGGCTTGCAGCGCGAGTATGCTTGGCTGCCGGCGGCGCTGGTGGCGCGCTATGCGCGCGCCTACGGCACGCGCATCCATCTGCTGCTCGATGGGCGGACGGACGTGCTGGCCATGGGCGAGGAAATTGCCGCCGGCCTGTACGCGGCGGAAGTTGATTATTTGCGGCGCCATGAATGGGCCGTCAGCGCGGCCGACATTCTGTGGCGGCGCTCCAAGCTGGGCTTGCACCTGCCGCGCGAGACGGCGGACACGCTCGACGCCTGGCTGTTGCAGCACCCTTTGCCGTAAGTAGCACCCTTTGCCGTAAACAAAACACGTTGGCGACCGCGCCCCGCAGAGGGTGCGGCGAAGAATAAAAAAACATCACTGGAGGAGAAGCGCGTGCAACTGGTACTGGACAAGATCAGCAGGAAGCAGGGGGCTGACGACTTTTTATATCCGATGTCGCTGGCGTTGGTGCCGGGCGCCATCAACGTCTTGCTGGGCACCACGCGTGCCGGCAAGACGACCCTGATGCGCGTGATGGCGGGCCTGGACAAGCCCAGCGGGGGCACCGTCACGGCCGATGGCGTCGACGTGACGGGCGTGCCCGTCAGCCGCCGCAACCTGGCCATGGTGTACCAGCAATTCATCAACTATCCGGCCTTCACCGTCTACGACAATATCGCCTCGCCCTTGCGCTTGCGCAAGGTGCCCGAGGAACAGATACGGACGAAAGTGCTGGCGCTGGCCGAGCGCCTGCATATCACGCCGTATCTGCAGCGCACGCCCGGAGAACTGTCGGGCGGCCAGCAGCAGCGCACGGCGCTGGGGCGCGCGCTGATCAAGGATGCGTCCTTGCTGCTGCTCGACGAACCCTTGGTGAACCTCGACTATAAGCTGCGCGAAGAATTGCGCCGCGAATTGACGGAACTGTTTTCCAGCGGCAGCACGACGGTCGTGTACGCCACCACGGAACCGCTGGAAGCGCTGCAGCTGGGCGGCCACGTGGCCGTGCTGCACGAGGGACGCTTGCTGCAGCAGGGGCCGACCCTGGACGTCTTCAACGCCCCCAATTCCATCGATGTGGCGCGCACCTTCAGCGACCCACCCATCAACCTGATCGCCGCGCGCGTGGATGCGCAGGGCGTGGCGCAGGCGGCGGACGGCCTGTCCATTCACTTGAGCGGCGAACAGCGCGCCCGCCTGGGCGACAGCACGGACGTGATCCTCGGCGTGCGCGCACACAGCCTGCATCTGTCGCCCCAGTCCGAGGGCGACGTGGCCATCGCGGCGCAGGTGGACCTGGCGGAAATCAGCGGCTCGGAAACCTATGTGCATGCGCGCCGTGGCGACCTGGCCCTGGTGGCGCAGCTGGGCGGCGTGCACAACCTGGAGATCGGCAGCGCCTGCACCGTGTATTGCCAGCCGCATGCCTTGCTGATCTTCGCGCAAGACCGCGGGCTGCTGTTTGCTCCTGGGCAATCTACGACAGGAGGAGCTTGACATGGCGCGCATCGAACTGGTCGACCTGGCCCACGCCTACAAACCGAACCCGACGGCACCCGCCGACTATGCGCTGCGGCCCATGAGCATGGAATGGCGTGACGGCGGCGCCTACGCCTTGCTGGGGCCGTCCGGCTGCGGCAAGACGACCTTGCTCAATATCATTTCCGGCCTGGTGAAACCGTCGCATGGCAAGGTGTTGTTCGACGGGAAGGACGTCACGCAACTGCCGACTGAGGCGAGGAATATCGCGCAAGTATTTCAGTTTCCCGTGATCTACGACACCATGACCGTACACGACAACCTGGCGTTTCCACTGCGCAATCGCGGCTGGAAAGAGAGCGAGGTGAAAAAGCGCGTGCAGCAGGTGGCGCAGATGCTGGAATTGACGGGCGACCTGAAATTGCGCGCCAGCGGCTTGTCCGTGGACGCCAAGCAAAAGATTTCGCTGGGGCGCGGTCTCGTGCGTCCCGACGTGGCGGCCGTGCTGTTCGATGAACCGCTGACGGTGATCGACCCGCACCTGAAATGGCTGCTGCGCAGAAAGTTGAAGGAAATCCACCACGAACTGAAGTTATCACTGATCTACGTCACGCACGACCAGGTGGAAGCGCTGACCTTTGCCGACCAGGTGGTCGTCATGACGCAGGGTGAAGTGGTGCAGACGGGCAGCGCGCAAGCCCTGTTCGAGGAACCGGAGCACACGTTTGTCGGCTATTTCATCGGCAACCCGGGCATGAACTTGCTCGATTGCACCCTCGACGATGGTGGCGTGCGCGTGGCGGGCCAGGCACTGGCCGTGTCCGCCGCCGTCCGCGCGGCCCTGGCTGGCGCGCAAGGGAAAATCACGCTGGGCGTGCGGCCGGAATTCGTCGAATGCCGGCAAGCAGGCGAGGGTGGCGAGGCTACGCTGGATGCCACGGTCACGGCCGTGCGCAACATGGGCACGCATTACCTGGCGGAATTCCAGCTGGGTGGCGCCACGGTGGCGGCCAAGCTGCGCGCCATCGATGCCGTACCCGGGGATGCTGTGCGGCTGCGCTTTCCGCCGCAACGCACCCTTTTCTATGTCAACGATAAGCGGGTGGCCTGATGATACATAACGGTAAAACCGATAACAACCGCCGCGCCTGGCTATTGATCCTGCCCGTGCTGTTGTGCGTGGCCTTTTCCGCCATCCTGCCCCTGATGACGGTGGTCAATTATTCCGTGCAAGATATTCTGAGCCCCACGCAAAAGGTGTTCGTGGGCACGGAGTGGTTCCGCATGGTCATGCTGGACGGCGACTTGCACAGCGCCTTGCTGCGCCAGTTGCTGTTTTCCGGCTCCGTGCTGGCGATCCAGATTCCGCTGGGCATTTTGATCGCCCTGTGCATGCCGGCCGATGGCTGGAAGGCCTCGCTGGCGCTGGTGCTGATCGCGCTGCCCTTGCTGATTCCCTGGAACGTGGTGGGCACCATCTGGCAAATCTTCGGCCGCGGCGACATCGGCCTGATGGGCTACAGCCTGAACCAGCTGGGCTTTGATTACAACTACAACGGCAATTCGCTCGACGCCTGGCTGACGGTGATGGTGATGGATATCTGGCACTGGACGCCCCTGGTGGTGCTGCTGTGCTATGCGGGCTTGCGCGCCATTCCCGACGCGTATTACCAGGCAGCGCGCATCGACGGCGCCTCGCGCCTGGCCGTATTCCGCTACATCCAGCTGCCAAAACTGCGCAATGTGCTGATGATCGCCGTGTTGTTGCGTTTCATGGACAGTTTCATGATCTACACGGAACCGTTCGTGCTGACGGGCGGCGGGCCGGGCAATGCGACTACCTTTTTGTCGCAATACCTGACGCAAAAGGCCGTGGGCCAGTTCGACCTGGGGCCGGCTTCCGCCTTTTCCCTGATCTATTTCCTCATCATCCTGCTGTTCTGCTTTGTGCTGTACACGTGGATGCAGCGCGTCGGTACGGGAGACCAGAAATGATGCACAAGAAAATGAGCAGCGCCATCCTCGCCGTCTTTTTGCTGGCATCCCTGTTGCCCATCTACTGGATGCTCAACATGTCGCTCAAGACCAACGAGGAAATCGTGGGGGTCTTGAGCCTGTGGCCACAGCAACTGACGTTCGCCAACTACCACACGATCTTTACGGACCCGTCGTGGTACAGCGGCTACATCAATTCCATGATTTACGTGGCCTTGAATATGCTGATGTCGGTCACCGTCGCCTTGCCGGCCGCGTATGCTTTCTCGCGCTACAACTTCGTGGGCGACAAGCATCTGTTCTTCTGGCTGCTGACCAACCGCATGACGCCGCCGGCCGTCTTCCTCGTGCCCTTCTTCCAGCTGTATTCGACGGTGGGCCTGATGGATACGCACCTGGCTGTGGCGCTGGCGCACATGGTTTTCAACGTGCCGCTGGCCGTGTGGATACTGGAAGGCTTCATGTCCGGCGTGCCCAAGGAAATCGACGAGACGGCGTATATCGACGGCTACAGCTTCCCCCGTTTCTTCATCCGCATCTTCTTGCCGATGATCAAGTCGGGTGTGGGCGTGACAGCCTTCTTCTGCTTCATGTTCAGCTGGGTGGAACTGCTGCTGGCCCGCACCTTGACGTCCGTCAATGCCAAGCCGATTGCCGCCACTATGACGCGCACCGTCTCGGCGGCCGGCATGGACTGGGGCGTACTGGCGGCCGCCGGCGTGCTGACCATCGTGCCCGGCGCGCTGGTGATCTGGTTCGTGCGGCATTACATTGCCAAGGGTTTTGCGATGGGGAGGGTGTGACATGGAAAATACCGATAGCACAGCCAGCCTGTTCGGCTGGATGGCCTGGACGCCGGAAGTGGCCATCTTCTTCATTTGCATCGGCTTGATGCTGGCAGGCATGACGGTGTGGCAAATCCGTTCGCCCAGCATCGAGCGCAAGGGCTTTTTGCCCATGCCGACGACGCGCGGCGACCGCCTGTTCATCGGCTTGCTCACGGCAGCCTACGTGAATCTGGCGTGGGCGGGCTTCACGGAAATGCAGCAGGCGATAGGTGCTGCCATCAGTTTTGTACTTTTATTAGTGGTAATGCGTTGGGGATGACCGGCTTGCCGGTGTTGATGGAGGCCGGACCGCCAGCAGGCGGCCGGTAAAAACTATAAAAGGAGATTCACGATGAAATTGAAGTTTACGGTCTTCGCGGCTGCGGCCATGCTCGTGTCGAATGCGGCCCTGGCCGACGCCAAGCAGGCGCAAACCTGGATCGACAAGGAATTCCAGCCATCCAGCCTGAGCAAGCAGCAACAGCTTGCCGAAATGAAATGGTTCATCGATGCGGCGGCCAAGCTGAAAGCCAAGGGCATCAAGGAAATTTCCGTGGTCTCGGAAACCATCGACACCCACGTCTACGAATCGAAGACGCTGGCCAAGGCCTTCGAGGAAATCACGGGCATCAAGGTGCGCCACGACATCATCCAGGAAGGCGACGTGGTGGAAAAGCTGCAGACCTCCATGCAGTCCGGCAAGAGTATCTATGACGGCTGGATTTCCGATTCCGACCTGATCGGCACGCACTACCGCTATGGCGCCGTGGAACCCCTGTCCGACTACATGGCCGCCAAGGGCAAGGAATTCACGAATCCCGGCCTGGACCTGAAGGATTTCATCGGCATCAGCTTTACCACGGCGCCGGACGGCAAGGTGTACCAGCTGCCCGACCAGCAATTTGCCAACCTGTACTGGTTCCGCGCCGACTGGTTCGCGCGCAAGGATTTGCAAGCCAAGTTCAAGGCCAAGTATGGTTACGAGCTGGGCGTGCCGCAGAACTGGTCCGCGTATGAAGATATCGCCGACTTTTTTACCAATGACGTGAAGGAACTGGACGGCAAGAAAGTCTATGGCCACATGGATTACGGCAAGAAAGATCCATCGCTGGGCTGGCGCTTCACGGATGCGTGGCTGTCGATGGCTGGCGCGGCCGACAAGGGCATTCCGAATGGCATGCCGGTCGATGAGTGGGGCATCAAGGTGGCGGCCGACAAGTGCACGCCCGTGGGCGCCTCGACGTCGCGCGGCGGCGCCACCAATTCACCGGCGGCCGTCTTTGCGCTGACGAAATATATCGACTGGATGAAGAAATACGCGCCGCCGCAAGCGAACGGCATGAACTTCTCGGAATCGGGCCCTGTGCCGGCGCAGGGTGAAATCGCCCAGCAAATTTTCTGGTACACGGCATTTACGGCCGGCATGACGAAACCGGGCTTGCCAGTGGTCAACAAGGATGGCACGCCGAAATGGCGCATGGCGCCGTCGCCGCACGGCCCGTACTGGAAAGAGGGCATGCAGAACGGCTACCAGGACGTCGGTTCCTGGTTCCTGTTCAAGTCCACGCCGGATGACCGCAAGGCCGCCGCCTGGCTGTACGCGCAATTCGTCACCTCGAAAACCGTGTCGTTGAAGAAATCGATCGTCGGCCTGACCTTCATCCGCGATTCCGACATCCGCCATGATTATTTTACGAAACACGCGAACGAGTACGGCGGCTTGATCGAGTTCTACCGCAGCCCGGCCCGCGTGGCATGGACGCCGACGGGCAACAATGTGCCCGACTATCCGAAGCTGGCGCAGCTGTGGTGGAAGAACGTGGCCACGGCGATTACGGCGGAAAAAACGCCGCAAGCCGCCATGGACAATCTGGCCGAGGAAATGGACCAGGTCATGGCGCGCTTGCAGCGGGCCGGCATGAAAGCGTGCGCGCCCAAGCTCAATGCCAAGGGTGACCCGAACCAGTATCTGTCGGACCAGCACGCCCCATGGAAAAAGCTGGCGAATGAAAAGCCGAAGGGTGAAACGATTGCCTACGATAAATTATTGCAGGCTTGGAAAGAAGGCAAGGTAAGGTAGTCGTGTAAGCTTCTGCCGCCGTTGTTCCGGGGCACGGGCGTTTGCCTGTGCCCCTTTCACTGTAAAGACGTAGTAGCGACCATGACCAAATACATACTTGCTGTAGACCAGGGCACCACCAGTTCGCGCGCCATCCTGTTCGACCATGCGGGCCGGCCGCACGCCAGCGCGCAGCGGGAATTCCGCCAGATTTTCCCCCAGCCGGGCTGGGTTGAGCATGACGCCAACGAAATATGGGCTTCGCAAGAGGGCGTGCTGCAGCAGGTGCTGCGCGACAGCGGCGTGGCCGCATCCGACGTGGCCGCCATCGGCGTGACCAACCAGCGCGAAACGACGGTGCTGTGGGACCGCGCCACGGGTGAGCCTGTCGCCAACGCCATCGTCTGGCAAGACCGGCGCAATGCGGCTTACTGCGAGCAACTGGTCGAACAGGGCAAGGCGGACCTGATCCAGAAAAAAACGGGTCTGGTGCTGGACGCGTATTTTTCCGCCACCAAACTCAAATGGCTGCTCGACAACGTACCCGGCGCCCGCGCGCGCGCCGAACGGGGAGAATTGGCCTTCGGCACGGTCGACAGCTGGCTGATCTACAAGATGAGCGGCGCCCACTTGACGGACACGAGCAACGCGGCGCGCACCATGCTGTTCAATATCCACACCCTGCAATGGGACACGGACCTGCTGGCGCTGCTGGACATTCCCGCTTCCCTGCTGCCCGACGTCGTGCCATCTTGCGGCGTGGCGGCGCACACGCACGCAGCACTGCTGGGTATCTCCGTGCCGATCGCCGGCATCGCGGGCGACCAGCAGGCCGCCACCTTCGGCCAGGCGTGCCTGAAACCGGGCATGGCGAAGAATACCTACGGCACGGGCTGCTTCATGCTGATGAATGTGGGCAAGCGCCCCTTGCCCTCGAAAAACCGGCTCTTGACGACGGTGGGCTGGAGCCTGGGCCCTGATGCAAATCAAACCGATTATTTGCTCGAAGGCAGCGCCTTTATCGCGGGCGCGGCCGTGCAATGGATGCGCGACGGCATCGGCATCATCCGCGACTCGTCCGAAGTGGAAGCGCTGGCCACCAGCGTGCCCGATTCGGGCGGCCTGGTCTTCGTCCCCGCGTTCGCCGGACTCGGCGCGCCGTACTGGGATCCGTATGCGCGCGGCACCTTGATCGGCATCACGCGCGGCACGGGCAAAGCGCATATTGCGCGCGCAGCATTGGAAGGCGTGGCCTACCAGAACGTGGACGTCTTGTCCGCCATGCAGGATGACGCGGGCATCGCGCTTTCCGAATTGCGCGTCGATGGCGGCGCGGCCCGCAACGACATGCTGATGCAGTTCCAGGCCGACATATTAAATGTGCCCGTGGTGCGCCCCGTGGTGACGGAAACGACAGCCCTGGGCGCCGCCTACCTGGCGGGCCTGGCCGTGGGTTTCTGGGAGTCGCAGGAAGAAATCGCCGCCCAGTGGCAGGTGGGGCGCCGTTTCGAGCCGAAGATGGCGGCCGACGAGCGCCTGACGCGGCTGCATAAATGGCAGCGGGCCGTGGAGCGCTCGCGCGACTGGAGCGAGTGAGCCTGGGAATAATCCGCGATCAGGGCCGCGCGTAATACACGGCGTAGCCCACCGTTTCACGCGGCACGGAATACAGGTCGCGCAGTTCAAAATACGGTGCGTGCACATTGCCACTGACGGCGATGCCGGCCCGCTCAAGCGCCAGCCGGAAGCGGGGCACGTGAAAATATTGCGTGGCCACCATAGCTGTCTTCCACCCGTGTGTACGCATCAGGGCCGCCGCGTTGCGCGCCGTGGCGTCCGTGGTCCAGCCTTGATTATCCTCAACGATGGCGCTGGCCGGCACGCCACGCGACTGCAGGTAGCGGGCCATCGATGCCGCCTCGTCAAAACCTTCCTTGCCCGTCGCCCCGCTGACGAGGATGCGCGGCGCCCTGTGTTGCTGGAACTGCTTGAGCGCCACGTCGAGCCGCGCCCGCAGGCGGGGGCTGGGCGTGCCATCGGGCAGGATCGTATTGCCCGGCACGACGATCACGTCGGCCGGGGCCAGCTTGTCGTGTAGTCCCGCCAGCACCAGTGCGGCCGTGGCCAGCAGGAACATAGCAACGGCGATTGAACCCAGCACAGTTATTTTTCGCATCGATCATCATCAAGTAGGGAATGGATGCATGATACCCGTCCATTCCGGCCAGCGTCAGTTCGCCTGCGCTTTGCGCGCGCGCTGGTTCGACAGATAAATATTGTCCTTTTCCAGCGGCTTGCCTTCACGCACGGCAGCCAGCCAGTCCTCGGTGCTGACGACGGCGGCGAAATTCGAATGAAATACAGTGCAAAAGACGCGGTGGATTTCCTCGGCGCTGGCCGCGCCGCCCGCATTCGCGTAGGGCAGGGTGCCTGTGGCGTCCTGCAGGAACTCGACCTGCAAGCCGTCGTGCGCGGCGTGGTAGATGGTGGCCGCGTCGCAGTTGTGCGTCATGTAGCCGATCACGCTCAGGGTGTCGATGCCACGGCCCTCCAGCCAGGCGCGCAGGTCCGTGCCTGCAAAGGCGCTGCCCATGGACTTGTTGATGTGGTGCTCGGCAGGGAATGCTGAGACGGCCGGATGCAGTTGCCAGCCGTCGCTGCCCCTGGCGAAGATGGGGGAAGTTTCCGGCGTATCGTGCTGCACGATGATGACGGGCACGCCGGCGGCGCGGGCGGCAGCCATGGCCTGCACGATGTTGGGCAAGGAAATGTCGACGGACGGATATTCGATGGGCATGTCGCCCGTGAAGTATTCGTTTTGCACATCGATGACGAGCAGGGCGCGGCGCGGGGTGGTGGTGTTGGACATGCGTGACTCCTGAATGGTTGAAAGAGGAAGGACTTCCCCGATACAGCCATTTTCAAGCCGTGCGGCGCAAACAAAAAGTGGCCCGAAGGCCTATCTGCGATAAAATCGGGCCATGCCTACTATTCCTGCTTCGTCCTCCCCCTTGAGCGTGGCCGTGATCGCCTTTGACGGCATGACGCCATTCCACTTGTCCGTGCCTTGCCTCGTGTTTGGCGCCCAGACGGACGAGGCCGACCTGCCGCCTTTTCACGTGCGCGTGTGCGCCGCCGATCCCGTGCCCCTGCGCACGGCGGCCGGTTTCGGCATCACGCCCGAGTTCGGCCTTGAAGGGCTGGAGGGCGCCGATATCGTCATCATGCCGGCCTGGCACGACGATTGCCGCGATGCGGCGGCGCCCCTGGTCGCGGCGCTGCAGGCAGCCAGTGGGCGCGGTGCGCGCATGGTGGGCCTGTGCCTGGGCGCGTTTCCCCTGGCGCAGGCGGGCTTGTTGGATGGCAAGTGCGCTGCCACGCACTGGGGCATGGCGGACCGGCTGGCGGCCCGCTATCCCAAGGTCAGGGTGGACCGGGAAGTGCTGTACGTGGATGATGGCGCAGTACTCACCTCGGCCGGCGTGGCGGCCGGTCTCGATTGTTGCCTGTACCTGCTGCGCCAGCTGGCGGGCGCCGATGTGGCCAACCGGGTGGCGCGCCGGCTGCTGGTGGCGCCGCACCGCCAGGGCGGGCAGGCGCAATTCATCGAGCGTCCGCTGCCCGTGTCCGGCAGCGAAGGGCGCTTTGCCGACGTGCTCGCTTGCGTGACGGCCAGCCTGGGCCAGGCGCACTGCATCGACGCGCTGGCGGAACGGGCCGCCATGAGCCGGCGCAACTTCACGCGCCACTTCCGCCTGGTCATGGGCACGTCGTTCAAGCAGTGGTTGCTGAACCAGCGCCTGGCGCATGCGCAAGGCTTGCTGGAGAAAAGCGCGGCCTCGATCGACGTCGTGGCGCAAGAGGCCGGCTTCGGCACGGCCCTGTCGCTGCGCCAGCATTTCCGGGCGAATTTGCAGACGTCGCCCTCGGCGTATCGCAAGCTGTTCCGCCAGCAATCAGGCCAGGTCGGGCAGCCATAGCGCCGCCGGGTCGCGGCTGCCCTGGGCCAGCCTCGCGCTGACGGTGATTTGCCGCGCAAGGAAGGCGGCCGGCTCGAAGGCGTAGCGTTCCTGGAAGGACACGGTTTCCGCGCTCATCAGTTCGGCATACGTCTGCATCAGGGTCGAGGCCGATACATGGTTGCCTTGCTCCAGGTAGGTGGTTATGGCGGCCAGCAGCACGGGGTAATCCCCATTTTCCTTGCTGCCGCCAAAGTTGAACGACAATTGCCCGCAGGCGCGCCAGATGGGGTCAAGTTCCCCCGCCGGCACCGGCTGCGTACGCAGCCATTGCAAGGCCTTGAATGGCGGGCCGCCCAATGACGGTGGCGAAATGATGGCCTGGATGGCCACCTTGACGGCTGCATCGATTCTTCCCGCGCGCACATACTGGCCATGCAGCAGCACCAGCGCATCCGTATATTCGGGCAGGATGGCCAGCGCCGCTTCCAGCAGCGCGATGGCCGCGTCCGGGTTGCGTTGCGCGATCTGTTCCTTGGCCTCCAGGAAAGCGGCGCGCGGCGAGGCGGGATCGTCGTCCAGCGACGGCGTACCGACATACTCATCCTCCGCTGCTGCGTAGGCTTGCAAAAACGCCGTCAGGCAGGAAAAGTGCGGCTGGATACGCCATTCGTCGTGCCAGGTTTCGACGACGATGGGTTCGTAGGCCTCGCGCCCGATGGGCCAGTACAGGCCGAAAGTATCGCCATTGCCCAGCGCGCCTTCGGCGAACGGGGTGAATCCGAGCGGTGGGTACGCAGTCGTGTGTTGCCAGTCTTGTTGCGCCGAGATATGGGCGAGGCTTGCGGGTAGTTGCATGGAGGCACCGGAGGAAAAAACGCCAGTGTAGAACAAGAGGACGCGGCGGGTGCGTCCCCATGGCTTGCTTGTGCGACCTACTTGCGCGGCTCGTGTATTCGGAATTTCCTGACGATGCCGGCCTGGTCGAACATCACGGCCACTTCGCGCGTGCCTTTGTCGCCCAGCAGAGGGATCAGCCGCGTCACCTTGGGTGTTTGCAGCTGGTTCTTGTAGACCCAGACTTCATAACCGGGATCGAAGCTGACGACAGTGGCGTTGCCCAGGGCCGCGTCGAGGTCGAGGCGGGTGGTCTTGCCGACCTGGATGTTCTGATAGATGGCGCCATTGTCCGGCGCGCGGTTGACCTTGTATTCACTGGCGGTGCACATGGCCACGGCCAGGCCCGCGAGGCAGGAAGCTGCCAGTTTTATCAATGTGTTCATATGGACTCCCAGTGTGCATCACTGCTTCCAATCTCAGAGGGGACGGGCGTGATGTCAGGATGGAGTGTGCTTGGGTCGCCACGAATGTGCTACAAGATTATACAAAGGCGCACAAAACGATGCTGCCGGTACCAGTAGACGGTACTTTTACCGGCTCTGCAATACCTCGGTCGACAGCGCCAGGGTTTCCTTTATTTCTTCCATCACCACATAGCTCTTCGATTGCGCGGCGCCGGGCAGCTGCAGCAGCATGTCGCCCAGCAGCTTGCGGTATTCGGCCATTTCATGGATGCGCGCCTTGATCAGGTAATCGAAGTCGCCCGACACCAGGTGGCATTCCTGCACTTCGGGAATTTGCAGCA
Organism: Janthinobacterium leeuwenhoeki; assembly: GCF_051380795.1. Lineage (NCBI taxonomy): Bacteria > Pseudomonadati > Pseudomonadota > Betaproteobacteria > Burkholderiales > Oxalobacteraceae > Janthinobacterium > Janthinobacterium leeuwenhoeki. Next base: position 20,749 of record NZ_JBNYXT010000013.1, on the reverse strand, counting down.
CTTCGCGGCGGAATTGCTCGAAGGCAGACGCGGATTTTTGATTGAGCGTAATCTCTACAAAGACGAGCAGCTTGGCGCCCAGCGCGGCCGGGTTCACCTTGGCATGGTAGCCCGTGATGACGCCGTCGCGCTCCATGCGCTTGACCCGCTCGATGCAGGGCGTGATCGACAGGCCCACCTGTTCGCCCAGGTCTTTCATCGAGATACGGCCATCCTGTTGCAGGATGCGCAGGATGTGGCGGTCCAGCTTGTCGAGGCCACGTGCCGATTCTTTAAGGATTCTCATGATTTATTGCTGAATATCTCGATTTATACGTGAACAAATACTGGCTCTTTCCCAATATGATAGCGGTTAATCTGGCGTCAGCCTAAAAAATATAATGAGGAAACTATGCGTATCGTGATTCTGGGTAGCGGCGTCATCGGCGTCACCAGTGCTTACTATCTGGCCAAGGCAGGACATGAGGTGACCGTCATCGACCGCCAGCCGGGCCCGGCACTGGAAACCAGCTTCGCGAATGCGGGGCAAATCTCGCCCGGCTACGCATCGCCATGGGCCGCGCCCGGCATTCCCTTGAAAGCCGTGAAGTGGATGATGCAGCGCCATGCACCCCTGGCGATCTCGCTCGACGGCAGCGCTGCCCAGCTGAAATGGATGTGGCAAATGTTGCGTAATTGCACACCGGAAGCGTATGCCGTGAACAAGGAACGCATGGTGCGCCTGGCCGAGTACAGCCGCGACTGCTTCAAGGTGCTGCGCGCCGAGGCTGGCATCACCTATGAAGGCCGCCAGCAGGGCACGATGCAATTGTTCCGCACCGAAAAGCAATACAACGATGCCGCCAAGGATATCGAAGTATTGAAAGACGCGGGCGTGCCGTATGAAGTACTGCAACGCAACGAGCTGTCGCGCGCCGAACCGGCCCTGGAAGCGGTCAAGGATAAACTGTTCGGCGGCTTGCGCCTGCCCAACGATGAAACGGGCGATTGCCAGCTGTTTACCACGCGCCTGTCCGAGATGGCCGTGGCCCTGGGCGTGAAGTTCCGTTATGGCGTGTCCATCGATGCCTTGCTGACGCAGGGCGATGAAATCGCTGGCGTGCAATGCGGCGCGGAAATCGTCAAGGCCGATTCCTATGTGGTGGCGCTCGGTTCCTACTCGACGGGTTTCATGAAGCCGCTGCTGGACATCCCCGTGTATCCGCTGAAGGGCTATTCGATCACCGTGCCTATCGTCAATGCGGCCAAGGCGCCCGTGTCGACCATTCTCGATGAAACGTACAAGATTGCCGTGACGCGTTTCGACGACCGCATCCGCGTGGGCGGCATGGCGGAAATCGCCGGCTACAACCTGAACCTGAACCCGCGCCGCCGCGAAACCCTGGAAATGGTCGTCAACGACCTGTTCCCCGGCGGCGGCAATACGGCCGAAGCCACGTTCTGGACGGGTTTGCGCCCGATGACGCCGGACGGCACGCCGATCGTCGGCCGCACGCCGCTGCGCAACCTGTTCCTGAACACGGGCCACGGCACCCTGGGTTGGACCATGTCCTGCGGCTCGGCGCAATTGCTGGCCGACCTGATGTCGTCGAAACAACCGGCCATCCTGGCCGACGACCTGTCCGTCAGCCGCTACAGCGGCGCGCAGGGCCATGGCAAACTGCAACACGCGGCGGCCTGAGATGGCTGCCAGCATGCCTCCAAAGGAACGTAGCGGCGCCATCCTGACGGTGGACCTGGACGCCGTGCGCGCCAACTATCGCTTGCTGCGCGACAAGGCGCACCCGGCCGCCTGCTCGGCCGTCGTGAAGTCCGACGCGTATGGCCTGGGCGCCGCGCAAGTGGGCGCGGCCCTGTATGAAGAGGGTTGCCGCCATTTCTTCGTGGCGCACCTGGAAGAGGGCATCAGCCTGCGCCCGCACGTGGCGCCCGACGCGGATATCTTCGTGCTGCACGGCCCGCCTGTCGGCACGGAAGGCGAATTCACGGCCCACGGCTTGATACCCGTGCTCAACAGCGAGCCGCAGGTGGCTGGCTGGCGAGCGCACGCCAAGGCATTGGGGGAAACCCTGGACGCCATCGTGCAGGTCGACACGGGCATGTCGCGCATGGGCTTGTCGCCGCAGGAAATCGACGCCTGGCTGCTGGACGCACACTTTCTAGACGGCATCAAGGTGCGCTACCTCATGAGCCACCTGGCTTGCGCCGACGAGCGCAGCAACCCCATGAATGGCGAGCAGCTGGCCCGTTTCACCGCCATCCGCGCCCGTTTGCCGCAGTATCGCGCCAGCCTGGCCAATTCCTCGGGCATCTTTTTGTCGCCCGATTTTCACTTTGACCTGGTGCGCCCGGGCGCTGCCCTGTATGGCATCGGGCCGCAGGGCGGCGAGCCCAATCCTTTGCAATCGGTAGTGCGCCTGCAAGGCAAAGTGCTGCAAACGCGCACGATTGCCGCCGGCGACCACGTGGGCTACAGCCGCCGCTACACGGCCAGCGCGCCGCGCCAGGTGGCCACTGTTTCCGTCGGTTACGCCGATGGCTGGTTGCGCAGCATGAGCAACCAGGGCCTGGCCATCGTCGACGGCGTGAAAGTGCCGCAGATCGGCGCCATCTCGATGGATTCCATCACACTCGACGTGAGCGCCATCGCCGAAGAGCGCGTCGCGCCGGGCAGCCTGGTCGACCTGATCTGCGCCGAACACCCGGTCGATGCCGTGGCGGCCATGGCCAATACCATCGGCTATGAAGTGCTGACAAATCTTGGCGGGCGCTACTACCGCGAGTATCAGGGATTAGCCGCCGCCGCACGCTAAGCAGCGCGAAACCGATGATTGTGTGGCAAGATAGTCCCGGTGTGAACTCCACTCCGGGGCTTCTTTTTAACCATCATCGGGGATTTATATGAGCCAATATCAAGTTGCAATCATCGTCGGCAGCCTGCGCAAGGATTCCTTCAACCGCAAGCTCGCTGATGCGCTCGTCAAGCTGGCGCCGCCCGAGTTTTCCTTCAAGCATATCGACATCGGCGACTTGCCGCTGTACAACCAGGACGATGATGGCGCGCAGTCCGAGCAGGTGCTGCGTCTCAAATCCGACATTTCTGCATCGCAAGCTTTGCTCTTCCTCACCCCCGAATACAACCGCTCGATCCCCGGCGTGCTGAAAAACGCCCTCGACCACGGTTCGCGTCCGTATGGCCAGAGCGTGTGGGGCGGCAAGCCGGGCGCCGTGCTGGGCGTTTCCGTGGGCGCCACGGGCACGGCCCTGGCGCAGCAGCATTTGCGCAATGTGCTCGCTTACCTGGATGTGCCGCTGCTGGGCCAGCCCGAAATGTTTATCCAGGCCAAGGAAGGCCTGTTTGACGAGCATGGCGGCATCGGCCCGGCCAGCCTCGGTTTCTTCCAGGGCTGGATGCAGCGTTACACGGACTGGGTACGCAAGCACGCCATCCACGCTTGATGCAGGTCAAGGCGGCAGCGCTCTGCGTTGCCGCTTGTAGCGTTTCTTTCACAATGGATGCCAACATTTCAATATTGGCACGGGTGTCTCGGTATAATGCGCCCTTTCTTTAGCGCAATATTTTTTCTTGCCGACCCCATGTGGACTAAACCTGTTCTGCGCATGAATTTGCGCCGTTTGATCGTGCTCGTGGCCTTTGCCAGCGCCCTGGTGTCCCTGGCCAATACCTTCTATGCCAGCTACAGCGTGCAGCGCCAGTTGCTCATCGATACCACCCTGGAAGCGAACCACGCCTACGCCAGCAAGCTGGCCAGCACAGCGGAGGACTTCCTGCAGTCGGCGCGCCAGCAACTGGCCTACAGCGCGGGCAGCTTGCCCTCGCGCATGGGCGACGAGCAATGGTTGACGGACGAGGCGCAGCGCCTGCGCCTGCAAACGAACAGTTTCAATTCCGTGCTCATCGTCGATGCCCAGGGCAAGGTCCTGGGGGTGTCGCCGGAAACCCTGGCTCTCAAGCACCGCACGCTCGATTCGGCCGGCGCCATCCAGGCACTGCGCGAGCGGCGCCCGCTGGTGACGCAGCCGTACGTTTCCTCGGCCGGCAACCTGGTGGTTTTCATTTCGCATCCCATTCTGGGCAAGGATGGCCGCTACCTGGGTTATGTGGGCGGCAGCATTTACCTGAAACAGAAAAACATCCTGTACACCATGCTGGGCCAGCATTACTACCGCGACGGCTCCTACCTGTACGTGGTCGACCAGAACCGGCGCCTGCTGTACCACCCGGACCCCGAGCGCCTGGGCGACGTTGCCGGCAGCAATCATGTCATCGACGCCATCATCGCGCAGCAGGGCGGCGGCAATCGGCGCATGCACAACAGCCTGGGCGTGGACATGCTGGCCGGCTACGCCATCATGCCATCGACGGGCTGGGGCATCGTGGCGCAGCGTCCGACGGCCATGACCCTGGCCCCGCTGAACCAGTTGATGGCCAACACGGTATGGCATTCTTTGCCGGTCGCCTTGCTGAGCTTGCCATTCATCTGGTGGCTGGCGAGCCTGATTTCGCGGCCCCTGGTGCAGCTGGCCGAGGGTGCGCGGCGCATGGATGCGCCCGGTACGGCCGAACACATCGCCGCCATCCGCTCCTGGTATGTGGAGGCGACGCAGATCAAGAAAGCCTTGCTGAAGGGCTTGGCGTTGTTGCAGAACAAGATCGGCAAGCTGAAGACCGATGTGCAGACGGACCCGCTGACGGGCTTGTCGAACCGGCGCGGCATGGCGGCGGCGCTGGACGATTGGCAGGCGCAAGCCCGGCCGTTTTCCGTCATCGCCATCGACATCGACCATTTCAAGCAAGTCAACGACCAGTGGGGCCATGCCGTGGGCGACGACGTCATCCTGCGCCTGGCGCAACTGATGCGCGCCTGTTCGCGCGATGCCGACGTGCTGTGCCGCAATGGCGGCGATGAATTCATCATGCTGCTGCCCGATGCCGACCTGGACGTGGCCATGCAGGTGGCCGAGCGCTTGCGCGTCAAGGTGGCCGCCGCCGTGATTCCCGGCGCCGGCTCCATCACGGTCTCGCTGGGCGTGGTCTCGTCGTCGCACGGGGAGCGCAGCACGGACGCCGTGCTGCTGGCCGCCGACGCCGCTCTGTACGTGGCCAAGGAAAATGGGCGCAACCGCGTGGGTCTCGCCGAGCCCGCCTGACAGGCGGGCCGTGCGGCATAAACTGATCCGCTGTTTTCTGTTGCATCTGAGCCTGTCCCGTTTGCGCGTCAGCGCTTACCATGTGCCCCTGAGACGGACAACGAGAACAACGCGCATGGCAGGGATGGACATTAATGACGTTTGAGCAAGAACTTGGCATCCGCTGCGAAGTCGGTGGCCAGTTGCACCCGCTGGCCTACCTCGGTTGCCGCGAACTCAACTACGGCCAGCACAGCGTGCTGCCGCTGCACCCGTTTCGCCTGAGCGTGCCGGAAACGGCGCTGGCAGGCTTGCTCGACGAGCCGTTCAACAGTTTTATCCAGACTTGCCGCGAAGACGACCTGCAGTACGAGGAAAGCGACTTGCCCGAACTCAAGGAAGCGGGCTATGCCGACATCACGGCCATGCTGGCGGGCCACCGGCCGCTGCTGGCCGACATGCTGTATGACTTCATGATCGGCGACTTGCTTGCGGCCATCGGGCGCGCCAGCGGCTACCGTCCACCTCGTGCCCGGCATTGGGGCGACGTGGAGGCGGCCGATGGCCGCGCCTATTTCACCATCAATGAAGTAGAGAAAATCTATTTTGCCGAGGGCCAGGCCGTATTTGAAGGGCAGGGTTACTACGGCGACTACGTCATCTGGCTGACGCACGGCTACAGGCGCAAATAGGGACTTGACCTTCCTCATGTGGGAAGGTTTATAGTTGTGGCATGAACCGTGCCTTTTTCCGCTTTCTTGCCCGCTCGCTGCTCTGGCTGCTGGCCGTCACGCTGCCCATGCAGGGCTTTGCGTCGGCCATGCGCAGCTGCTGCGTGGGCGAGCTGGCGGCTACGGTGACCGTCGCGGCCATGCAGGCGCCAGCGCCCCAGTGCCATGACATGGGTGACATGGCCGCCATGTACATGCAGGACCAGCCGATGAAGATGGCCATGGACGATGGCGGCGCCACGCAGCATGGCCACGATTGCAGCAACCATGGCGCTTGCACCGTGGGCGCTGCGGCGCCTCCCGGCATGCCTGCCTTGCACGCCTTGACCCTGCGCGCGCCGCCACCGGCGCTGGCGCCCGATTCCCTGTTCGCCGGGCATATCCCGCTAGGTCCCGAACGTCCCCCGAGTAGCACACGCTCCGCCTGACCGCCCGTTGAACCTGGCGGTGCCGCCGTCGCACGTCCCGGCATCCTGGGCCTTGCATCGGCTGCGCCAGCGTTCCAGTCGCGCGCCCGCCGCGCCATACCCTGTCATTCAAGGAATACCATGAAGCAATTATTCAGCCTCGCGCTGGCCACCTGCGTTGCGCTTGCCGCGTTGCCGCTGGCCGCCGTCGCTCAGTCCCAGCCCGCCCCGCAAGAGGCGCAAGCGCCGGTGCCGGCCGCCACTTACCGCTCCGCCTTCACCGGCTACCGTCCCGCCGCCGAAGAAGACGCCACCCCCGACCAGGCCTGGCGCGCCCTCAACGACAAAGTCGGCAAGGCCGGCGGCCACATGGGCATGATGAAGATGGACGGGCACAAGATGCCGATGAAGCATGCCATGCCCAAGCCGGATGCGAAGCCGGCCGCCCAGCCCGCCACGCACCACCAGCATGAAGGACACTGACATGGCCCGCTTCACACAATCAACTTGCCTGACGCCGCTGGCGCTGGCGGCCGTCCTGCTGCTCAGTGGCTGCGCCAGCTTCAGCTCCGATGGAGGCATGCAGACGGTGTCCGCGCTGGCCGATGCCCGCACGGGCGCGCCCGCAGCGCTATCGGACAAAGGCGGCGAGGAAAAACTGGCTACCCTGCTGGCCCAGCCCCTGGACGCGGACAGCGCCGTGCGCATCGCCCTGATGAACAACCACGGCATGAAAGTGGCGCTGGCCGAACTGGGCGCGTCCGAGGCGGACCTGGTGCAATCGGGGCGCTTGCGCAACCCGGGCCTGTCGTTCGGCCGCTCGCATGGCAGCCACGGCAATGAAATCGAGCGGGGCGTCAGCTTCGATCTGGCCGGCCTGCTGACCATGCCGATGCGCGTGAATATCGAGCGGGGCCGTTTCGAGCAAGCCAAGCTGCAGGCCGCCAGCAGCGCCGTGCAACTGGCGTCTGACACGCGCCGCGCGTATTTCACTGCCGTGGCCGCCATGCAGACGGAAGTGTTCATGCAGCGCGCGCTGCTGTCGGCCGAAGCGGGCGCCGAACTGGCCACGCGCTTGCAGCAGGCGGGCAACTGGAGCCGCCTCGACCAGGCGCGCCAGCAAGTATTTTATGCGGACGCCGTCGGCGACCTGGCCCGCGCGCGCCACCAGGCCACGGCCACGCGCGAGCACCTGACGCGTCTGCTGGGCCTGTGGGGCAAGCAGACCAGCTTTACTTTACCGTCGCGCTTGCCCGACTTGCCGGCCCAGGCGGCGGAAGCCGGCAATATCGAGGCGCAGGCCATGGAGCAGCGCCTCGACGTGCAAAGAGCGAAACTCGACGCGCATGCGACGGCCAACGCGCTGGGCTTGTCGAAGGTGACAGGCTTCATCAATGTGCTCGACGTGGGTTACACCAACAAGAGCAGCAGCGAGGCGCCGCGCGAAAACGGCTATGAAGTGTCGCTGGAACTGCCCCTGTTCGACTGGGGTTCGGCGCGTAATGCCAAGGCGCAAGCTTTGTACGAGCAGTCGCTGCAGCGCACGGCGGGCACGGCCGTGCGGGCCCGTTCCGAAGTGCGCGAGGCGTATTCCAGCTACCGCACGGCCTACGACCTGGCACGCCACTACCGCGATGAAGTCGTGCCGCTGCGCAAGACGATCTCGCATGAAGTATTGCTGCGTTACAACGGCATGTTGGCCAGCGTGTTCGAATTGCTGGCCGATGCCCGCGAGCAAGTTGCCAGCGTGAACAGCGCCATCGAGACCCAGCGCGATTTCTGGATTGCGCAAACTGAATTGCAAGGCGCCATCAATGGCAGCGGCCCAGCCAACAAGGAATAATGATGATTACACGTAGAAACTTTTTCATGAATGCGGGCGCTGTCGCACTGAGTGCTGCAGCGGTGAGTCGCGTCGGTGCGGCATCGTTGCCGGAAGCCGTCAGCATGGCTGGCGCGGAAACGAAGGCGCCGCCACCGCCGCCAAACGGGCGTCCGTACAACCCCGTCGTCACCCTGAATGGCTGGTCCTTGCCTTGGCGCATGAACAACAACGTCAAGGAATTTCATCTGGTGGCCGAACCCGTCGTGCGCGAACTGGCGCCCGGCATGATGGCCAATCTGTGGGGCTACAACGGCCAGTCGCCGGGTCCCACCATCGAAGTGGTCGAGGGCGACCGTGTGCGCATCTTTGTCACGAACAAATTGCCGGAACACACGAGCGTGCACTGGCATGGGCAGCGCTTGCCCAACGGCATGGACGGCGTCACGGGCCTGACCCAGCCAGGTATTGCTCCCGGCAAGACTTTCGTCTATGAATTCGTCGCCAAGCGGCCCGGCACCTTCATGTACCACCCGCATGCGGATGAAATGACGCAGATGGCCATGGGCATGATGGGTTTCTGGGTGACGCACCCGAAAGACCCGAATTTCATGAAGGTGGACCGCGATTTCGTCTTCTTGCTGAGCAACTACGATATCGATCCCGGCAGTTACACGCCGAAGATCATGACCATGACGGATTTCAATCTGTTCACCTTCAACAGCCGCGTCTTCCCCGGCATTGACCCCATGGTCGTGCGCCAGGGCGACAAGGTGCGCGTGCGTGTGGGCAATCTGACCATGACGAACCATCCGATCCACATGCATGGCCACGAATTCGAGGTGACGGGCACGGATGGCGGCTGGACGCGCCCCGAATCGCGCTGGCCCGAAGTGACAACCGATATCGCCGTGGGCCAGATGCGGGCCGTGGAATTCACGGCCACCGACCTGGGCGACTGGGCCTTCCACTGCCACAAGTCGCACCACACGATGAATGCCATGGGGCACGACGTACCCACCATGATCGGCGTCGACCACCAGGGCGTGGCGGCGAAGATCAACCAGCTCGTGCCCGGCTACATGGTGATGGGCGAACGGGGCATGGCCGACATGGGCGAGATGCAGATGCCGATCCCCGACAACACCTTGCCGATGATGGCGGGAGATGGCCCGTTCGGCGCCATCGGCATGGGCGGCATGTTTACCACGGTCAAGGTGCGCAAGGACCAGAAACCGGGCGACTACCGCGACCCCGGCTGGTACAAGCACCCGGCTGGCAGCGTGGCCTATGAATGGACGGGCGCCTTGCCGGAACCGCTGCGCGGCCAGGGTACGGGCAAGCTGCCAGCCAAGGGGGGCGTCGAGATGACGGTGCGCAAGCCGGCCGGCCACAGCGGGCATTAATACGGTTCATTGGCGCTGACCATCGCAACGGCTTGCCTAGCATGGCAAGCCGTTTTGCATGTTGCTATAAATCAAAGAATTATTATTTGGTGACAATCCGAGCATTTTTTTTCGTGTTTTTTCTTTATATTCAAACCAGTACGCTCCAGTTGCATCGAGTGTCAGCCAGTCTATGGAGGAAATCATGTTGAGCCGGATGAAGGTGGGTACGCGCTTGCTGGGGGCATTTTTTTGCGTCGCGCTGATGGGGGCCATCGTGGCCGGCATCGGTATCTTCAACATGGGCAAGATCGATACCATGGCGGGGCAGATGTACAGCCATGAGCTGCTGGGGCTGTCATACATCAAGGAAGCCAACATCGCCTTGATCAAGGTGGGGCGCGCGCGCAGCAATTTCTTGCTGGCGACGACCGCCGAGGAGCGCGCCACACGCCAGGCCGACATCGCCAAATTTCTCGATTCAAACAGGGCCTACCTTGCCAAGGCCCAGCCGCTGTTCGTCACGCCGGCCGCCAAGGAATTGTTTGCCCGCTTTGCCGCCGTCGAAGCCGAGTACGTCGTCACCATGCAGCAGGCGCTGACCTTGGCCGCGGGCGAACCGCTGGCCCAGCGCAGCGCGCAAATGGTCGAACTGCTCAACAAGACGCGCCAGCATGCCGACGAGCTCGACGGCGTACTGGATAAACTCTCGTTGCAGAAGGAAGAGCGCGCCAAGGCAGCCTCCGAGCAGGCGTCCGACGTGTATCAGGCCAGCCGCAGCTTCATGATCGCGCTGGTGCTGGGCAGCATGGCGGCCGGTCTGGCGCTGGGCGCGCTGATCACGCGCGGACTGACGCGCCAGCTCGGTGGCGAACCGGCGTATGCCGTCCAGATTGCCGGCGCCATCGCCGAGGGCGACCTCAGCGTGGATATCCGCACGGCCAGCCACGACAGCGCCAGCCTGCTGTTTGCCATGAAAACCATGCGCGACAAGCTGGTAGCCATCGTCAGCCAGGTGCGCTCGGCGACGGACACCATCAACACGGCCTCGGGTGAAATCGCCCAGGGCAACCTCGACTTGTCGTCGCGCACGGAAGAGCAGGCCAGTTCGCTGGAAGAAACGGCGTCGTCGATGGAGCAGCTGACGTCGGCCGTGCGGCAGAACGCGGACAACGCGCGCCAGGCGAATGTGCTGGCCGGTGCCGCCTCGGAGGTGGCCGGCAAGGGCGGCGCCGTGGTGGGGCAGGTGGTGCAGACCATGGAATCGATCAATGCGTCTTCGCGCAAGATCGTCGACATCATCAGCGTCATCGACAGCATCGCCTTCCAGACCAATATTTTGGCCTTGAACGCAGCCGTGGAAGCGGCCAGGGCGGGCGAGGAGGGGCGGGGATTTGCCGTCGTGGCATCCGAAGTGCGCAATCTGGCGCAGCGCTCGGCCAGTGCCGCGAAGGAAATCAAGACCTTGATCGGCGATTCCGTCGAGCAGGTGGAAATCGGTTCCAGACTCGTGCATGATGCGGGCAAGACGATGGATGAAGTGGTCGCCAGCGTGCGCCAGGTGGCCGACATCATGCAGGAAATCACGGCCGCCAGCAGCGAGCAAAGCGCCGGCATCGGGCAAGTCAACCAGGCCGTGCTGCAGATGGATCAGGTGACGCAGCAAAATGCGGCCCTGGTGGAGGAAGCGGCCGCCGCCGCCGCATCGCTGCAGGACCAGGCGCACACCCTGACGGAACTGGTGGGCGTGTTCCGCCTGCATGCCCAGGAGCAACAGATAGCCGTGCCGGCCGCCAGCAATGTCACGCCGCTGCGCCGGCCAGTGCCGCCTGCCAGGCAAGGCGTGCGGCGCCTGGCCTGAACCCGGCGGGCTCGGGCGCAATCGGCGCGGCGGTGCTAGGCTGTCACTATGGCGCGTTTTCGTGTCTCTGGGCAAGCTGTGGCGAGATTGCCACGGTGTTCCCTATGTGTCCTTGCGAACGAACAGCGTGGCGCACAAGGTCTACAATGGGGGCATAACTGATAAAAGGAGTGTCCCCATGAAAACCCTGATTCTTGCCGCCGTCTTGCTGTCGGCCGCCACCGCTGCCGTCGCCCAGGTCGGCGTATCGGTCAGCATTGGCCAGCCCGGCTTTTACGGCCGCATCGACGTGGGCGACTATCCCGCGCCGCAATTGATCTATGCCCAGCCTGTCATCGTGCAGCGCCCGCAATACTATTCAGCCCGTCCCATCTATTTGCGCGTGCCGCCCGGCCATGCGAAAAACTGGTCCAAGCACTGCCGCAAGTATAATGCCTGTAACCAAGAGGTGTATTTCGTTCAGGATAGTTGGTATAACAATCAATATGTGCCCCGTTACCGCCAGCAGCATGGCGACCATGGCCGTCCCGATTATGCTGACCGCGGTCGTCATGACAACAAGCATGACAAGCACTTTGACAAGCATGATGACAAGCGCGACAAGCGCGACAAGCATGACAACAAGCCGGGCAAAGGCCATGGCAACGGTCATGGCAACGGCCACCGGGATTAACAAGGGGAGGATCTTTGCACAGTAAAATCGTTATCGTAGGTGGTGGCGCAGGCGGCCTGGAGCTGGCCTGCAAACTCAGCCGCAAGCTCGGTGCCGGCCAGGTGACCCTGGTCGACAGCCGCCTGTACCATATCTGGAAGCCGTCGCTGCATGAAGTGGCGGCCGGCACCCTGGACATTCATCAAGAGGGCCTGTCGTACCAGATGCTGGCGCATGACAATGGTTTTACCTATGTCTATGGCCCCTTGATCGGGCTAGCCGCCGCGTCGAACAGCCTCACCGTGGGCGCCATCGCCACCGACAAGGATGAACAGCTCTTGCCCCAGCGCCAGGTCAGCTACGACCAGCTGGTGCTGGCCGTGGGTAGCACCTCGAATTACTTCGGCGTGCCCGGCGCCAAGGAAAACACGATATCCCTGAATGCCACGGAAGACGCCGAACGTTTCCGTTTGACCCTGTTGAAACTGCTGGCCATGGCCGAGCAGCGCCAGGGCGACGCGGGCCATCCCGGCGTCGACATCGTCATCATCGGCGGCGGCGCCACGGGCGTGGAACTGGCGGCCGAGCTGCGCGAAGCGAGCGGTGTGTATGCCGCGTATGGTTTCCAGAATCTGAACGCCATCAAGGATGTGCGCATCACCCTGCTCGAAGGGGCGCCGCGCATCCTGGCGCCACTGCCCGAGCGCGTGTCTATTGCCGCCTCGAAACTGCTGCATCAACATGGCATCAGCGTGGTGACCGACACGCGCGTCACCACGATCGAAGCGGACAAGGTGACGGTGGCCAGCGGCACCAGCTACGCGGCCGACATCTGCGTGTGGGCCGCCGGCATCCGCGCGCCGGAATTCCTGTCCACGTTGGGGCTGCCGACCAACCGCGCCGGCCAGCTGGAAGTGACGGGCATGCTCAATGTGCAGGGCCATGCGAATATTTTCGCGCTGGGCGATTGCGCCGCCTGCATGGGCCCGGATGGCAAGCTGGTGCCGCCGCGCGCTCAGGCGGCCCACCAGCAAGCCGATTACCTGCTGAAGACCTTCCTGTTGCAAGCCAAGGGCAAGCCGCCGCAAACCAAGCCGTACGAATACCTGGATTACGGTTCGCTCGTGTCGTTTGGCCGCACCACCTCGGTCGGCACCCTGATGGGTTCGCTGAAGGGCCTGAGCTGGTTCGTCGAAGGTTTTGTCGCCCGCATGATGTATGTCAGCCTGCATCTGATGCACCACAATGCCGTGCTGGGCAGCGTGCGCACGGCCGTCATGGCCATGGGCCGTTTCCTGATCAAGCGCAGCACGCCGCAGGTCAAGCTGCACTAGGCGAGCTGCATCAAGCGCTTTGCGCCGGATCAAACAAGGGGCCTTGCGGCCCCATTTTATTTGCTGCGCGCCATCGGCGCCGCTTCGCAGCGGCCCCGCGTCATGGGGAAATCGATGGTGGTGAGCTTGCCCTTCAAGGTGCCTGTCATGCTGGCGTGCAAGATGCGCTCGCTGTCGTGGCGGTAGATGATGCGGCTGGGGAAGTCATTGTCCAGGTTGGCGAAGATGAATGTATTCGGCTTGTCCTGGCGCAGCAGGTTGAAGATCACGGGCGGCTGGCCCGACGGCTGCACGATGTAGGCCAACTGCCCCGGCTCGGTGAGGCGGATCTGCACGAATTCGAAAGCCGTCGTCTTGCCGCCCTTGACGGTGCGGCTGGTGCCGAGGATGGTGCCGCCGGCGGCCGTGCTCCATTGTTCCCCGGAACCGGGCTCGGCGCCGTCGACGTTCCAGCAGCCGGCCAGCCAGGCCAGCTTGTCCACCGTTTCCGGCGGCGGCACGGTTTTGTTGGCGCCCTGGGCGGCGCCCATGACCAGCAGCGCTGCCAGCAGGGTGGGGATGCGTCGTTGCATGCGGTCTCCTGTCGTCGAATCGTTCAGCGTATGAGGGCGCCTGGTAAAGACTATTCTTTCGGGGGAATGCGCGGCAAGACGACGGTCACGGCCGTGCCGCCTTGCGGATTGGCCGTCAGGCTCAGGCTGCCGCCCAGGTAATGCACGCGCTCGCGCACGGAGCGCAGGCCATGCTTGCTCATTTCGACGGGCTCGCTCTTCGGCAGCCCCACGCCGTCATCCTTGACAGTCATCATCAGCGCTTCGTCATTGTCGTCGATGATGATGTCCACTGCGCTTGCGTGCGCGTGCGCGGCGATATTGCCAAGCGCTTCTTCCAGGGTGCGCAGCAGGGCCACGCCCACGCTGCGTGGACAAATCAGTTCATCTTCGGGCAGGCTGCAGCGCACGGTGATCTTGTGCTGTTCGGCAAATTGCGTGGCCAGCTCACCCAGCGCCACATTCACGCCGAGAAACTCCAGCTTGTCGTTCCACAGCTTCATCTGCATTTGCCGGTTGGTTTCAATCACATTCAGCAGCAATTGCTTCATGGTCGCCGCGCGGTCGAGCAAGGCCGCTTCCTGCGGCATTTTTTGCGTCAGCAGGGACAGGTGCATGGTCAATGCCGTCAGCGAGGAACCGAGGCTGTCGTGCAGCTGGCGCGACAGGGCGCGCCGTTCATTGTCCCAGCTGGTGTTGACATGACCCAGCAACTCGCTGAGATCGGCGGCGCGCTCCGCATCGGCCTGGGCCGCTTCCTTGTTCGGATCTGTTTGTGCGGACATAGCGCCCCGTGAATGGTGAAAGGTGGACCAAATTCAAGTTGTGGATCATACATGAGGATTTCATCGCGGGGCGCATGGATGGAAAATTTCTGTCTTTTCGGCAATTTTGATCTCCTTCCATCACTTTTATATGATAGACAATATTCTTGTTTGCGCCAGCAGGAAGAGTTCCCGTCGTTACGTACGGCTGCGCACATACCAGGGCGCGGCACGCTGCCATAGTGGGGCTGTGCATTACCCCATGCAGCCTGGCGCCACCAAGGCGCGGGGCGCAGCACAGGCCCGCTTACCGAAACGAAAGGACATGCCATGAATATCGATACCATCGTCGACCAGGAATACCTCGACAAAAGCTTCCGCGACATCGTCAATGCGCCCATCAGTGCCCTGCGCGGCGTCAGCGCGAAGGATGCCAAGGCCTTGCAGCAAGCGTTTGGCGTGAACACCGTGCGCGAACTGTCCAACCTCAATTTTGTCAAATGGGCCAGCGCGCTGGCCATTCTGGCCGATGAAGAGGGCATGAGCGGCGAAGAGCGGGCCAAGGAAGAATTGCTCGACGACGCCGTGGAAATGACTTTCCCCGCCAGCGACCCGATTTCCGTCGATGCCGGCATCACGCGCATCGAAGTGGCGCCGGACACCGTGAATGCGCAAACGGACCACCAGCATGCCGGCCAGCAAGAAGTGACGGCAGGCAAGAAGTAAAGTCTTCGGCCATCAAAAAACCGGCGGGCCGTGAGGCTTGCCGGTTTTTCATGTGCCGCATGGCGTCGCAGTCAGGCGATCGACGGAATGCTGTTTTTTTGCATGTTGACCTGCGACGCGATCACCTCGTGCGGCGTGCAGCAAAAGCGGTTCTTGCCGGCGCGCTTGGCTTCATACAGCGCCGTGTCGGCCACGCCCAGCAGGGATTCGACAGTGCTGGCGTCGTCCGGGTAAATGGCGATGCCGATGCTGGTCGACAGGCGCAGGGTCAGGTCGTTGATGAAATACGGTTCGGAAATAACTTCGATCAGCTTGGCCGCCGGTTCGCGCGCGTCGCCTTTGCCGGCCAGGTTGCCTAGCACGATGACGAATTCATCGCCGCCGATGCGCGCCACCGTGTCTTCCTTGCGCGACGCGCCCACCAGGCGGGCCGCCACCATTTTCAGGATGTCATCGCCATAGCCGTGGCCGTAGCTGTCGTTGATGGCCTTGAAGCCGTCCAGGTCCAGGTACAGGATGGCCGACTTGCTGCGGCTGCGGGCCGATTGCTGCAGGGTATGCTCGATGCGGTCTTCCAGCAGGCGCCGGTTCGGCAAGCCCGTCAGCGGATCGTGCAGCGCCAGTTCCTGCTGCTGCTTGCTGTATTGCGCCAGTTCCTTGTATAGCAGGCGCACTTCCAGCATGTTGTGGATGCGCTTGTGCACTTCCATCAGGTCGAAGGGTTTGCTGATGAAGTCGCGCGCGCCCGCTTCCAGGGCGGCGATCTTGAAACTCGGTTGCGCCGTCAGGGCCAACACGGGCAGGTAGCCACCATGTTCGATTTCCTTCAAGCCTTTCATGACCTGGAAACCATTCAGTTCAGGCATTTGCAGATCCAGCAAGATCAGATCGTAGCAATGCTCCTGGTGCAGGGGGCAGACCTGTGCCGGACGCATGGTGGCCGTGACGTTGGTGTAGCCGGCATCGCGCAGGATTTCCAGCATCAGGTCGACATTGTCGGGCGAATCGTCGACGACCAAAATTTTGGCTTTCAAAATCTCATCTTGGCTGGGCATGTAGGGTCTCGGTTAATACGGTCTATGCAACGCTGGCTTCTACCGCTGATGATCGGCTGACGGCGGTGAGAAAGATAGTAGCGCCTTGCAACAAGATAGGGCGCACAACAGCGCTTGAACTCGCTTCTGCCACTGATGGCAACCAAGGTTGCCGGTCTCCTGCCTGCCGTGCAGGTATTTCTGCATTTAAGTGTAGCAAACTTCAGCTTAGTTGCTTGTAGGACAGTGCCGCGTCTGAAAGTAGGAAGGCCAACCCACAAAAATGGTCATTTTGTTTTGCACTATGTGTTTTTTTGCATTATCTTTTTAAGGGTGGGGCCGTGACGCGCGCAGCGGCCAGTTGCGCCACGGCTGCTACCAGTTCGACCGGGTCGAGCGGTTTCGAGACCCAGCTCTGGAAGCCGCTGGCCAGCGCCCGCTGGCGATCCTGCGGTTGCGCAAACGCCGTCAGCGCCAGCGCGGGCAGCCGGGCGGCAGCGGGAGAAGGGTGGGCGCGGACTTGCGCCAGCAAGTCGAAACCGTCGGCATCGGGCATGCCGATGTCGCTGACCAGCACATCCGGGTGCACCTGGTCCAGCAGTTGCAGCGCTTGCGCGACGCTGCCGGCGCTGTGCACTTCGGCGTTGTTGTCGCGCAAGATGCGTTCCGTCAGTTCGCGCGCATCGGCTTCGTCATCGACCAGCAACACCGTGACGCCGCGCAAGTCATGGCCGGCGGACAGATTGCCGCTCTTCAGGCGCGCCGGCCCGGCCGGCGTCCCCAGGGGCAGGCGCACGGTAAAGCTGGCGCCCTGCATGTCACCGGCGCTGCTGACCGTGACCGTGCCGCCATGCTGCTCCACCATGTGCTTGACGATCGCCAGTCCCAGCCCCAGGCCGCCGTGCCGGCGCGTGGTCGAGGCGTCGGCCTGGCGGAAGCGGTCGAATACGTGGGGCAGGAAGTCTTTCTTGATGCCGACGCCGTTGTCGGCCACCGTGATGGCCAGGCGCGACGCCTCGCGGCGCACGCCGATATCGACCCGTCCCCCTTGCGGCGTGAACTTCAGGGCATTCGACAGCAGGTTCCAGATCACTTGCTGGATACGGCTGGGGTCGCCCGTCATGCTGCCTGCATCGCTGGCGATGCTGCTGTGGATGGCGATGTGCTTGGCATCGGCCGCCGGGCGCAGGGTTTCGATGGCCGAGGCGATGATGCTGGCGGGCACGATGGTTTGCAGGTCGAGCAGCACCTTGTCGGAGGTGATGCGGCTCATGTCGAGCAAGTCTTCGATCAGTTGCGCCTGCGCGCGCGCATTGCGTTCGATGCTTTGCAGGCCGCGGAGCAGGTCGGCCTGGTCGCGCGTGCCGCGCCGCAGCACCTGGGCCCAGCCCAGGATGGCCGACAGGGGCGTGCGCAGTTCATGCGACAGGGTGGTGAGAAAATCGTCTTTCAGCTGGTTCGTGTGCTCGGCCTCGGCGCGCGCCTCGCGTTCGCTGTCGAGCAGCACCTTGCGCTCTTCGGCGGCGCGCGTGGCGGCCGCGTACAGGCGCGTATTGTCGAGCGCGAGGGCGGCCTGGGCCGCGATGGCCGAGACGATGCGTTCGCTGCGCGCGCTGAACATGCCCGCCTGCGGATGACCCAGCAGCAAGCGCCCCAGCAACAGGCCCGAGCGCGAACTGACGGGCAGGCTCAGGCAGCTGCGCAGCGGCGGCGCGCCGTCGGCGCTGGCATCGGGCGCGACCAGCAAATCGTTCTGGCGCATGGCCGGTCCCTGGCGCAATTCCGTGGCGATGGCCTCGGCCTGGCGCAGGCTGATGCCCGTGACGGCGCGCGCCGAGGGGTGGGCCTCGCCCGCATCGTCATAATAAAAAGCGCCGAAGCGCGCGCCGCTGATGCGCGTGGCCGCGTCGACGGCTTCCTGCAGCAGGGCTGGCAAGTCCAGGGTGCTGGCCAGGGCCGCGCCTGTATTGTTGAGCAACTCGAGCACGCGCGTCTCATCGCGCAAGGCTTCCTGCGCGCGCTTGACCTGGTCGACATCGGTGCTCGTGCCAAACCAGCGCAGCAGCTGGCCACCCCGGTCGCGCACGGGATTGGCGCGCGTCAGGAACCAGCGGTACTGCCCGTCGGCGCCGCGGATGGGGAATTCCATTTCGAAGGGCGTGCCGTCGCGCAAGGCGGCCTTCCAGGCTTGCAGCATGGGCGGCAAATGCTGCGCGTCATAGGCGATGCTCCAGCCGTCACCCGCCATCTGTTCGGCGCTGGTGCCCGTGTAGTCGTGCCAGCGCTGGTTGTACCAGGCAATGGTGCCGTCGAAGCTGGCGATCCAGGCCAGTTGCGGGATGGAATTGGCCAGTGCGCGCAAGTCTTCTTCGCTGTGGCGCAAGCTTTCCTCGGCCGCCTTGCGCTGGCTGATGTCCTGGATATACGTGGTCAAGCCGTCGCTGGAAGGGAAGATGCGCACCTCCAGCCAGCGCCCCAGCGGCAGATACAGCAGTTCGAAGCTGCCGCCGTGCTGCTGCGCCATGGCGCGCCGGTACTGCGTTTCCAGTTCCGTGCCCGGCAGGTCGGGGCAGGCTTGCCACAAATTGTTGCCTGCCAGGCTGGCGCCAGGCGGACGCTGCGGCGCCAGCATGTCGGCGCCGCGCGTATTGATATAGCGGATGGTCCAGTCGCGGTCGAGCAGGCAAAAGCCGTCGGTGATGCCCTCCAGCAAGTTGGCCAGGCGCTCGTCGGAGAGGCTCAGCGGCGCTGATGGGGGAAGCAGATCTTGCTCGCGGTCATGCTTGGCCATCGGAAATCCTGCAACAGTGAGTCTGCCGCACAGGCTGCTGCCCCGCCGGGCCGCCATCGCTAAGCTCAGTGAGTGGGGCATGATGGAACTGCCTGCCGTCATGCATGAGAGGAGGCACAAGCGCCCCTGTCTGGCTGGTATTGTAGCCCCAAGCGGTGCGCCGCCACCGCACGCTTGCGCGCCGCCTCCAGATACACACCTGCAGATAGCACTGGACAGGCTGGAAAGCAGTCCCTATAATCCCGCTTCTTTCGAGGCAGCAACTTCTCGATTCGCTGGATGCCCCTGTGAAAGCAGAAGTGTCCATCGATAAAAAGGCGTCAGCTTTTTAGCTGTGAAAAGGTGGTCGATGATGCGGGGCGGTATTCTGCAAAATCAGCTAAGCGATTGAAAAATCGAACTTTTCAAAGCGAAATGAATACGCTATAATGTTTGCCTGCGCGGCTGTAGCTCAGCTGGATAGAGTACTTGGCTACGAACCAAGGGGTCGTGGGTTCAATTCCTGCCAGCCGCACCAGAATACTGAAAATCAGACTTTGCCTGGTTTTGTTGTAACAAGTTTCACCTCCATGTTGTTAATGGAATGTTGTAGAAGTTTTGCGGCTGTAGCTCAGCTGGATAGAGTACTTGGCTACGAACCAAGGGGTCGTGGGTTCAATTCCTGCCAGCCGCACCAGTATTACCGGAACGGAGTTCGCTTCGTTTTGATGAAAGTTTCAAGCTTCGCGCCGTCCGGCGAAGTGTGTCAGAGTTTGCGGCTGTAGCTCAGCTGGATAGAGTACTTGGCTACGAACCAAGGGGTCGTGGGTTCAATTCCTGCCAGCCGCACCAGTATCAGCAGTAGTGAAAAAACCCGGAAAGTTCGCTTTCCGGGTTTTTTTTCCTTCTGGCGGGGCGGGGCATCAGCCATGCTGGCGGCCTGGGCAATTGTGAAATTATCCGCACGGCGCCCACACGGCGCCCTGTCAACGCTAAATAGAAATGTCCCCTTTTGTCCCAAGTAGAAATGTCCCCCGGGTTCAGCGAAACGGAGGGATTTTTTCGCATTCAGAACCTTGCCTGAGGTGGCTTCCCCGTGGCGTCGAGTGTTGGCATGCGCTTTTTCCAAGGGTGACCTATTTCTGGCGCCACCCGGGGGCGTGATTCGAGGATGCAGTCGACCAGATCGTTGACCTGCTTGCCGTCGACGGGTGCGCATTGATTGCTCGGTCCCGTCGATGGCGCCAAGGCATCAAAGGCGAGCGTACGGCCCTGCCAGCGCAATTCCGTCACGCCGTCATGATGGCGGTGCACCGTGACAGCGGCGCCTCGCATGGATAACCCTGAGCTGATTGTTCTGACTTGAAGCAAGATGCCTTCATGCTGGCAGCTCAGATTTTTCGACAGCTTCCTGGTATCTTGCACCGACAGGATGCGGCGCAGCTGCTCAGGCTTGCCCAGGTAGGGCACATGCGCGTCGCGTGCGGCCGCGGGCGGCACCGCGAAACGCCGATTGAAGTCCGCGATATAGGTCGGCAACCAAGCGTTGGCGGCCTGCTGG
>NZ_JBNYXT010000012.1:0-124394 GCF_051380795.1 Janthinobacterium leeuwenhoeki | reverse complement strand
ACCGCCTGCGCACGCTTTACGCCCAGTAATTCCGATTAACGCTTGCACCCTACGTATTACCGCGGCTGCTGGCACGTAGTTAGCCGGTGCTTATTCTTCAGGTACCGTCATTAGCAAAAGATATTAGCTTTCACCGTTTCTTCCCTGACAAAAGAGCTTTACAACCCGAAGGCCTTCTTCACTCACGCGGCATTGCTGGATCAGGCTTTCGCCCATTGTCCAAAATTCCCCACTGCTGCCTCCCGTAGGAGTCTGGACCGTGTCTCAGTTCCAGTGTGGCTGGTCGTCCTCTCAGACCAGCTACTGATCGATGCCTTGGTAGGCTTTTACCCTACCAACTAGCTAATCAGATATCGGCCGCTCCACGAGCATGAGGTCTTGCGATCCCCCACTTTCATCCTTAGATCGTATGCGGTATTAGCGTAACTTTCGCTACGTTATCCCCCACTCTAGGGTACGTTCCGATATATTACTCACCCGTTCGCCACTCGCCACCAGAGCAAGCTCCGTGCTGCCGTTCGACTTGCATGTGTAAGGCATGCCGCCAGCGTTCAATCTGAGCCAGGATCAAACTCTTCAGTTTAATCTCTGTTACTTTGCCATTTTACAGGCATGGTCGAACTATTTAACTAGTTCAAACCCCTCGCATTGCGAGGTGTTTGCTCACTCAAAAAACTGACAGGCTACTTCCGAAGAAGTATCCTATTTCATTATTTCTTGTGAACATTTGATATTTTAAGTTAAACGTCAATCCGAAGATTAACGCTGCACTTACATCAAATGCCCACACTTATCGACTGTTAATTGTTAAAGAACTGTGATCGGTTACTGCTTTCGCGCTATCGACAAAGCGTTGTGTTTGTCAGCTGCGAAGAAGGAAGAGTATGAAGCTTTTTCAGCATTTCGTCAACCTTCTTTTTCACTCTGCTTTACTCGGCATTTACATGCGTCGTTCAGCGAGGGGGCGAATTATAGCCCTGCCCCGCGCGCGCCGCAAGGGCTAATTTGCAGTTGGGCAAATATTGCTGTGTGATATCGTAGCACTGACAATACCCAGCCTTATCCACCTTGACTCCCATGCCTATTCCACACCTCTGCCCCACCGCCAATCCCGCCCTGGCCAGCGCCCTCGAACATGCCATCAACAGCAAGACCAAGCCGCTGGGCAGCCTGGGGCTACTGGAAACCCTGGCCCATCAGATCGGCCTGATCCAGCAAAGCACGCAACTGGCATTGCAGCAGCCCGCCATCATCGTTTTCGCGGCAGACCATGGCGTGGTCGCCGAGGGCATTTCCGCTTATCCACAAAGCGTGACCTGGCAAATGGTGGAAAACTTCCTCGGCAACGGCGCCGCCATCAATGTCTTTGCCCGTCAGAACGATTGCGCCTTATATATAGTCGACGCTGGCGTAAACCATGACTTTGGCCCACGCGACGGCTTGCTTGACCGCAAGCAGGGTCCCGGCACCCGCAACTTTGCCAAAGAACCTGCCATGAGCCAGGAGCAATGCCTGACCGCCATGCAGGCAGGGATGGACCTGGTCGCCACGCTCGACGGCAATGTGCTGGGCTTTGGCGAAATGGGTATCGGCAACACCACCGCTGCCGCCGCGCTGATGCACAAGCTGACAGGCACGCCCGTCGCCGATTGCGTCGGTGCCGGCACGGGCCTGTCAAAAGAAGGCATATGGCACAAGCAGCAGGTGATCGAAGCGGCTGTCGTCCATCATGCAGCAGCCAATGAGCCACTCGACGTGCTGGCCACCTTCGGCGGCTTCGAAATCGCCATGATGGCCGGCGCCATGCTCAAGGCAGCCGAACGGCGCATGATCTTGCTGATCGATGGCTTCATCGTCAGCAGCGCCTTGCTGGTGGCGGCCCGTTTGCAACCGGCGATCCTCGATTACTGCGTGTTTTCCCACTGTTCCGACGAAAACGGCCACCGCCAACTGCTGGCCAGCCTGGGGGCGCGTCCGCTGCTGCACCTCGATTTGCGCCTCGGTGAAGGCACGGGCTCTGCGCTGGCCTTGCCGCTGCTGCGCGCGGCCGTCAATTTCATGCGCGAGATGGCCACCTTCGCCTCGGCCCAGGTCAGCGAAAAGTCCACGCCAGACTAAGACCATGACCAATCCCGTTTCCGCCGCAGTCCATCAGTGCCGTCTGTTCTTCATCGCGCTGCAGTTCTTCACGCGCCTGCCCATTCCGCGCTGGGTGGGTTTCGAACCAGCCTGGCTGCAGCACGCCTCGCGCTACTTTCCGCTGGTCGGCGTGGTAGTGGCGGCCATCAGCGGCGCCGTGTATCTGCTGGCCAGCTGGCTCCTGCCGTCGGCGGTGGCCGTGCTGCTGGCCGTCGCCGCCGGCATTTACCTGACGGGCGCCTTCCATGAAGACGGCTTCGCCGACATGTGCGACGGCTTTGGCGGTGGCATGACACGCGAGCGGGTACTGGAAATCATGAAGGATTCGCGCATCGGCGCGTATGGCGCCATCGGCATCCTCAGCCTGCTGGCCATCAAATGCGCGGCACTCGCTTCGCTGCCGCCTGCCACGGTGGTGGCGACATTATTCATCGGCCATCCGCTCGCGCGTCTGGCGGCCGTTTCGCTGATCTGGCTCATGGACTATGCGCGCGACGAAGGCAAGGCCAAGCCGATGGCGCAGGAAATGACCACGGTTGAATTCATCATCGCCGCTGCCGGCGGACTGCTACCCGTCGTCGTATGCGGCGCCCTGGGGATATTTTACTGGGCCACGCTGGCCTTTGCCGTCGTGGCGGCGGCAGCTGCCGCTTTCTGGCTGGGCCGCAAATGCCAGCACCGCCTGCAAGGCTACACCGGCGACTGCCTGGGCGCCGTGCAGCAAGTGGCGGAAGTGGCGGTCTATCTGGCCATCCTGTCCAGCTTCCAGCCTCCCACACGCTTCTATTAACACCATGCGCCTGATCCTCGTCCGCCACCCCGCGCCGCAAGTAAGCAGCGGCACCTGCTACGGCCGCAGCGACGTGGCGGTGGCGCCGCAGGAAATGGCCACGGTGCGCGCCAGCCTGCAAGCGACTTTACCGGCCGGTGTGCCGCTCTACGCCAGCCCGTTGCGCCGTTGCGCCGACCTGGCGACAGCCTTGGCGCAAGACTTACCTTCCAACACTCTGCGCTTCGACGCGCGGCTGGCGGAGATGGATTTCGGCGCGTGGGAAATGCAGCCCTGGCACGCGATTGCGCGCGCGGAAATCGATGCCTGGGCCGCCGACCTGGCCTGGTACCGCCCCGGCGGGGGTGAGAATGTGCTGGCGATGGCCACCCGCGTCGATGCGTTTTTGGGCGACCTGTTGCGCGAACAACACGAAACGGCAGTCATCATCTGCCACGCGGGCACCATCCGCCTGCTATCGGCACTGCAAGCCCGGCTGCCATTGGAAGAAACCGCCCTGCTGGCCGCCCGTACCACCCATAAAATCGCCTACGGTGCGACGGTCGTCGTCGATTTCTGATATCGAATCGTCCAGCCAGCCATTTCAGTCCACGCCTGCTGCACGTATAATGGCGGGGTTTTGGTGCCCGCGCTCATGTCCATGAGCGCAGTTAAACGGGAAACACGATGCCGCGCTCGCGGCGAACGTGTGCTGCCCCCGCAACGGTAAGCAAGTGTCGCCCCTCCCGACAGGAAGCGGGCGACTAGCTATCTCTGACAACCACTGTGCCGCAATTATCGAGCATGGGAAGGTGGGATAGCGGTACTTGCCAGCCCGGATACCGGCCAGGACAGGTGGAAGTGTGCGAACGGGGATGTTCGCGATCCGAATGGCCCATGGCCATCTTCGATCGTCATCGTCAGTTCCCACTTCTGTTCAATCTGGCCTACGGGGACGTCGGCTGGTTGCATATTACTTACTGAAAATTATCATGACCCATGCTGTTTCCCGCCACGCGGCCCTCACGTCGCTCGCGCTAGCCATTGCCGCGCCTGCCGCTTTCGCCCAAGCCACACCAGATACCTTCGACCCCATCGTCGTCACCGCCAGCCGCTACCCGCAGCACCTGAGCGAAGTCTTGAGCGATACGCAGACCATCAGCTCGGAAGACATCGCGCGTTCGGGTGCCGGTACGCTGATCGACCTGCTGCAAAAACAGCGCGGCATTGAAGTCAGTCGCAGTGGCGGCCCAGGCACCAATTCGAGTGTGTTCATTCGCGGCGCGAACGGCAATCAGAATATCGTGCTGGTCGACGGCGTACGTATTGGCTCGTCGACATCGGGCACTGCCAACTGGAGCGCCCTGCCTTTGTCCAGCATCGATCACGTTGAAATCGTCTACGGTCCGCTGAGCACCATGTATGGTGCCGATGCCGTCGGTGGCGTGATCCAGATCTTTACCAAGAAAGGCGACGGCGCGACGCGCTTTTCCGCCTTCGCTGGCTACGGCCGCGACAACACGCGCCAGGCGGAAGCCAGCGTTGCCGGCTCTACCGGTGGCAACAACAGCTTCAGCTACGCGCTGACCGCGGGCAAGGAAAAATCGGATGGCTATTCCGCCTCCAAGCTGGGCGCCTCGAAATACACCTACAATCCGGACAAAGACGGCTACGACAAGGAAAGCGTCAGCGGCCAGTTTGGCTACCAGATGGCCAAGGGCCACGACGTCGGCCTGGTTTTTCTGAACAGCAAACTGGATGCACAATTCGATGCGGGCTTGAACTTCGACGCGCGCAACGACAATAAGCAGGAAAGCATTTCGGTCTTCACGAAGAACCAGTTCTTGCCGAACTGGACCAGTGAGTTGCGCTACGCACAGGCAAAGGACAAACAAACCTCGGTTTCCGCCGCAGGCGCCTTCGGCAGAAGCCAGTTCGACACCAAGCAAACTGACATCAGCTGGCAAAACGATATTCTCATTGGTCGTGACACCCTGCAACTGCTGGGTGAGTACCGTGACGAAGACGTCGTGAGCTCCGCCAAAGGCCTGTCGGGCGGACGTAATACAAAATCGTTCGCAGCATCGTACAACCTGGTGCGCGGCGCTCACCTGGCTGGCATCAGCGGCCGTCGCGACGACAGCTCGGTCTACGGTATCCACAACACGGGTAGCGTCGCCTATGGCTACCGTTTCAGCAACGCCTTGCGCGCCAACGCCAGCTATGGCACCAGCTTCCGCGCACCGACCTTCAACGATCTGTACTACCCTGACTCCGGCATCCCGACGAACAAGCCGGAAAAAGGCCGCAATGCTGAAGTTGGCTTGCAATACAACGACGGCCAATCGCAACTGAGCGCGACCTACTACCGTAACAAGATTATCGACATGCTTATCTACGTATCGGCTTGCCCTGTAATCGGCTGGAAACCAGGCAATGGCTGCAGCATGAATGTCGACAAAGCCCTGCTGGAAGGCGTGACGCTGGCTGGCGCGCGCAAATTCGGCGCCTTCAACGTCAGTGGTAATATCGACCTGCAAGATCCACGCAATGAAACGACGGACAAGCAACTGGCGCGCCGCGCGAAAAAACACGCCAATTTCGCTGTCGATTACACGACCGGTCCTTTGACCGCCGGTACCGAATGGCAGTTGTCGGGCAAGCGTTTTGACGATCCAGCCAACAAAACCACCCTCGGCGGTTATGGGCTGGTCAACCTGTTCGCGACCTATCAAGTGGCGCGTGACTGGTCGGTGCTGGCACGCTGGAACAACATCACCAACAAGGACTATGAACTGGGCCGCTTCTACGCGACGCCACGTTCGAACCTTTTCGTTGGCGTACGCTACGGCATGAAATAAGCACGTAGTAATGATGTAAGCTGCGGGCGATGGCATGCCGCCGTCACCCGCAGATGCAGTTCTGCAGTCCCCGTTTTTAAGGCAGTACATGCACCCATTTTTCCGCAATATGCGCCACCGCGCCACCGTGATCATCACGCTGCTGATCGTGTGCGCGGTTGCCAGCCTGATTTTCTCCGGCATGATCGGTTCGATCGCGATCCCGCTCGCCGACCTGCCCTCCGCCCTGTTCCATGTCATGCAGGGCAAGACCGATACCCTCGCCGCCACCCTGCTCGACCTGCGCCTTGGCCGCGCGCTGACCGCGTTTGTCACCGGCGCGGCGCTGTCGCTGGCCGGCGTCATGATGCAGGCGCTGCTGCGCAATCCCCTGGCCGACCCGTATGTGCTGGGCATTTCCGCCGGCGCCTCCGTTGGCGCGCTGGCCGCGCTGCTGTTCATGTGCGCGCTGTGGGTGGTCGACGCGGCCGCCTTTGCCGGCGCCGTCGGCGTGTCCATGCTGCTGTATTTCTTTGCCCGCCGCGACCTGCGCGGCGGCACGGCGGCCGAAGGCGGCGCCTCGCTCTTGCTGCTGACGGGCGTGATCCTGGCCTCGGCCTGCATGGCCATCGTCACCCTGATGCTGTCGATTGCCCCTGAAAGCCGCTTGCGCAGCATGGTGTTCTGGATGATCGGCGACCTGTCCGGCGCGCCCGCGCGGCTGATGCCATGGCTGGTCCTGGCCGGCGCCATGGTCTTTGCGTTGCGCTGCGCGCGCTCACTGAACGTCATGGCGCTGCACGCGGAGGCGGCCAGCACCCTGGGCGTGCGCGTGGGCGCCCTGCGCAAGGGCCTGTTCTTCTGTTCCGGCCTGCTCACGGCCAGCGCCGTCACCAGCGCCGGCAGCGTTGGTTTTGTCGGCCTGATCGTGCCGCATGCGTTGCGCTTTGCCTGCGGCCCCGATCATCGCCTGTTGATACCGGCCGCCGCGCTGGCCGGCGGCACCTTCCTCGTGCTGGCCGATACCTTGGCGCGTACCGTGCTGGCGCCCTTGCAGCTGCCTGTCGGCGTGGTCACGGCCATGATAGGCGCGCCCGTCTTCCTGTACCAACTGCACCGATTGCGCCGCACATGATACGTACTTACCAACTGGGCCTGAAGGCAGGCACGCGCTCCCTGGTGGAAAACCTCATCTGGCACATCAAGGATGGCGAATGCTGGAGCGTGATCGGCCGCAATGGCGCCGGCAAGAGCACCTTGCTGCGCACCCTGGCCGGCTTGCGCGAACCGGATGCGGGCCACGTGACGATACAGAGCCGCGCCCTGATCGACTGGCCGCTCGATGAACTGGCACGCGAACGGGCCTTCCTGGCACAGGCGCGCCACGATGCGTTCTCCTACCGCGTCATCGAAACGGTGCTGTCGGCGCGCCACCCGTATCACGACAACCATTACTGGGAAGGCAGCGACGACCAGCGCATCGCCCTGGCGGCGCTGGCCTCGATGGAAGTGGAACACCTGGCCGAGCGCGATGTGCGCAGCCTGTCCGGCGGCGAACGCCAGCGCGTGGCAATCGCCGCCATGCTGGCGCAGGATACGCCCCTGCTGCTGCTGGACGAACCGGCCAATGCGCTGGACCTGGCGCACCAGGTCAGCGTCATGGGCCTGCTGGCTAAGCTGTGCCGCGAACAGAATAAAACCGTGGTCATGGTGGGGCATGACCTGAACCTGGCGCACAGCGTCTCGACCCATGCGCTACTGCTGATGGGCGACGGCGGCTGGCTGGCCGGCCCCGTGGCCGAGGTGATGCAGGCATCCATCCTGGGCGACTACCTGGGCCACCCGATCGAGATCATCGATCACGGAAAACGCAAGATATTCATACCGAAAGAGGATCAGACATGAGCGACAACAAACCTATCGACGTAGAAACAGCCGCAATCAACGAACGCCACCGCGTGCGCATGGAACGCAAGAAGGCCATCATCGACGCGGCCATCGCCAAGGCCGACAAGGAAATCGGCATCATCATCGTCAACACGGGCAATGGCAAGGGCAAGAGCTCGAGCGGCTTCGGCATGGCCATCCGCGCCATGGGCCATGGCATGAAGGTAGGCGTGGTGCAGTTCATCAAGGGCGCCATGTCGACGGGCGAGGAAAAATTCCTGCGCCGCTTCCCCGACGAAATCAGTTTTCATGCGATGGGCGAAGGCTATACCTGGGAAACGCAAAACCGCGAACGCGACATCGAAAAAGCCGAACTGGCATGGGAGCAGGCGAAGACCTTCCTGGCCGACCCCAGTTACGGCCTGGTGCTGTTCGACGAACTCAATATCGCCCTCAAGTACAACTACCTCGACGTACATAAAATCATCGCCGACCTGCTGGAACGCCCGGCCATGCAGCACGTGGTCATCACGGGCCGCGGCGCACCGGACGAATTGATCGCCATCGCCGACACCGTCACCGAAATGGCCGTCGTCAAGCATGCGTACGCGGCCGGCATCGGCGCGCAAATCGGCACCGAGTGGTAACAGCGCCATGACGCGCACCTTGGTTTTCGGCGGCGCCCGTTCCGGCAAGAGCGCCTTTGCGGAAAAGCTGGCCCGCGAGTCAGGCAAGGAAGTCGTCTACATCGCTACTGCGCAGGCGGGCGATGAGGAGATGGCCACGCGCGTCAGGCATCACCGTGCGCAGCGCCCGGCCGAGTGGACAACCCTGGAAGAACCGCTGCGCCTGGGCGACGCCATCCTGCGGGAAGCACGGCCCGGGCGCCTGCTGCTGGTCGACTGCCTGACCCTGTGGCTGACGAATCTGATGTTTTCCACCGGCGAGACATATCCGGACGTGGGCGACATCGCCCTGCCCGAACTGTTCCACAGCGAGCGCGCGCACCTGCTGTACGCGCTGGCCGAAATCGCGGAGTCCGACTGTGACCTCGTGCTGGTATCGAACGAAGTGGGCATGGGCATCGTGCCCTGCGGCGCCATCTCGCGCTGCTTCACCGATGAAGCGGGCCGCCTGAACCAGGCCGTGGCGGCCGTGTGCGACAAGGCTGTATTTGTCGCCGCCGGCCTGCCGTTGTACCTGAAAGGCAACCCATGCTGAGCGGCCTGTCGCTGCCCATGCTGGCCACCTTGATGACGGCCGGCGTGCTGCTCGACATGCTGCTGGGAGAGACGCGCCGCTGGCATCCGCTGGTGGGCTTTGGCCGCCTGGCCAGCGCGCTCGAACGCCTGCTGAACCGGGGCCGCGGACGTTTCCTGCGCGGCGCGCTGGCCTGGTCGCTGGCCGTGCTGCCCATCAGCTATGTCGCCTACTGGCTGTGCGGCTTGGCCGGTGCCGCCCTGCATGTCTTCCTGCTATATCTGTGTCTGGGCCTGCGCAGCCTGCGCGATCACAATCACCCGATCGCCGATGCCCTGGCCATCGATGACCTGGACAACGCGCGCCTGCTGACGGCGCGCATCGTCAGCCGCGACACGGCCAATGCCGACGCGGCCAGCCTGGCCAAGGCCAGCACGGAATCCCTGCTGGAAAACGGCAACGACGCCGTCTTCGGCACCCTGTTCTGGTTTGCCGTGGCGGGCGGCCCCGGCGCCGTGCTATTCCGGCTGGCCAATACCCTCGACGCCATGTGGGGCTACCGCAACGAGCGCTACGACTGGTTCGGTTGCTGCGCCGCGCGCATCGACGACGTCCTGAATTACCTGCCGGCGCGCCTGACGGCGCTGTCTTATGTCTTGCTGGGCAAGAGCATGGCGGACAAGCAGCGCGCCTGGCAGTGCTGGCGCACGCAGGCCCCCAACTGGGGCAGCCCGAATGCGGGGCCCGTGATGGCCAGCGGCGCTGGCGCCCTGGGCCTGGCCCTCGGCGGCGACGCCGTCTACGATGGCGAACTGGAACGCCGTCCGCCGCTGGGCGCCGGCCGTCCCGCCGAAGCGCGCGACATCGACCGCGCCTGGCGCCTGGTGGCTGAAACGGCCGTGCTGTGGCTAATCTGGATGGCGCTGCTGGCGGGCCTGTCCTACCTTCGGGAGACCTATCTTGCTTGAACATGGCGGCAACCTGCGCGACGCCGCGCGTGACTATGGCCGGCCCATCACCGACTGGATCGACCTGTCGACCGGCATCAACCCGCACTGGTATGCAGCGCCAGCGCCTGACGCCAACGCCTGGCACCGGCTGCCGGAAGCCGATCCTGCGCTGGCCGCGGCCGCCTGCGCGTTTTACAGTGCACCGGCCATGCTACCCGTGGCCGGCACGCAGGCCGCCATCCAGGCCCTGCCCCGGCTGCGCGCGCCGTCGCGCGTGGTGGTGGCCGCACCGTCGTATGCGGAACATGCTCACCACTGGAGCCAGCACGGCCACGAATTGCGCCAGGTGCCGTATGCGCAGCTGGCCGATGCCGTCGACCACTGCGACGTGCTGGTCATCTGCAATCCGAACAATCCCACGGGCGAGCGCATCGCCCCGGAACTGCTGCTGGACTGGGCAGGCAAGCTGGCCGCGCGGGGCGGCTGGCTGGTCGTCGATGAAGCGTTTGGCGATACGGAGTCGCATGCCAGCCTCGGTGCGCACTCGGGCCAGCCTGGCCTGATCGTGCTGCGCTCCATCGGCAAATTCTTTGGCCTGGCGGGACTGCGCCTGGGCTTTGTCGCCGCCCATCCCGCGCTGCTGTCCCAACTGGCCGACATGCTGGGCCCATGGACCGTCAGCGGCCCGGCGCAGCATGTAGCGCTGGCCGCATTGACGGACACTCCCTGGCAGGAAGCGATGCGCGAGCGCCTGTGCGGCGACGGTGTTCGACTGCGCCAGTTATTGGCCGCGTACGGCATCGCCAGCAGCGGCACGGCGCTGTTCCAGTGGTGGCCGGAAGCACGCGCCGAAGCGTTCTGGCGCCACATGGCAGAATCAGGCATCTGGGTGCGCCTGTTCCGCCACGCGGCCCACGGCATCCGCCTGGGCTTGCCCCCCGACGAACACGCCTGGCTGCGCCTGCAGCAGGCCCTCACCACATGGAAGTGCACATGAAAACCCTGAAAATATCGCTGCTGCTGGCAGGACTGGTCTCGCTGCAAACACACGCCGCCATCACCGTGCGCGACGACGACGGCAATAGCGTCACCGTGGAAAAGCCGGCGCAGCGCATCCTGGCGCTGGCGCCGCACGTCACGGAGCTGCTGTTCGCGGCCGGTGGCGGCGACAGGATCGCTGGTGTCGTCAGCTATAGCGACTACCCGGAAGCGGCAAAGAAGATCACGCAAGTGGGCGACAACCGCCAGTACGACATGGAACGCATCATCGCCATGAAGCCGGACCTGATCGTCGTGTGGATGCATGGCAGCGCCGAGCGCCAGATCGCCATGCTGCGCCAGCTGAAGGTGCCGATCTATCACAGCGAGCCGCGCAAGCTGGCCGATATCCCCGACAGCATGGAGCGCCTGGGCCAGTTGATGGGCACGGAAAAAGTCGCCAAACCGGCCGCCGCGCAGCTGCGCGCGAAACTGGCCAGCTTGACGGCCCAATACGCGCAACGTCCGCCCGTGCGCGTGTTTTACCAGGTATGGGACAAGCCCTTGTATACCTTGAGCGGCGCGAGCATCATCAGCGACTCCATGCGTGTCTGCGGCGGCCAGAATGTGTTTGCCGCGATGAAGGTGGTGGCGCCCGTCGTCACGCCGGAAGGCGTGCTGCAGGAAGACCCGGAAGTCATCTTCGGCACCAGCGAAAAAAGCGATCCGCGCAGCGAAGGCGGCCTGGCCATGTGGCGCGCCTTTCCCTCGATGACGGCCGTGCGCCGGAACAATCTATTCCGCCTGAATGGCGACCTGCTGAACCGCGCCGGCCCGCGCATGATAGAAGGCACGTCCACCATGTGCGAGCAGCTGGAAGCGGCCCGCCAGCGCCGCAGCAAGGCAGCTCAATGAGCCACTACCAGCGCATCGCCTGCCTGTCGACGGAAGCCGTGGAGACGCTATATGCGCTGGGCGCGCAAGACGTCATCGCGGGCATCTCGGGCTTTACCGTGCGCCCTCCCCGCGCGCGCGCGGAAAAAACCAAGATCAGCGGCTTTTCGTCCGCTGACCTGGCACGCATCCTGGCCGTCCAGCCCGACCTCGTGATCGGCTTTTGCGACATGCAGGCCGATATCTGCCGCGACCTCGTCAAGGCCGGCATCGAAGTGCACCAGTTCAACCAGCGCACGGTGGACGGCATCCTGCGCATGATCGCCGTGCTGGCCGCGCTGGTGCAGCGCGAAGAAGCGGGACGCGCACTGATCGCCAGCCTGCGCGCCGACATCGCCGCCGCCCAGGCCCGCGCCGCGTCCTGGACGCACAAGCCCGTAATTTACTTTGAAGAGTGGAATGATCCTCTGATGAGCGGCATCGGCTGGGCGGCGGAATTGATCGATATCGCCGGCGGCACGGACGCCTTCCCGGAATTATCCGCACATCCGGGCGCCAGGGAACGCATCATCGCCGATCCGCAAGAAGTGGTACGGCGCGCGCCCGACATCATCATCGCCACCTGGTGCGGCAAGAAGTTCCAGCCGGCGCAGCTGACGGCACGCCAGGGCTGGGATGCCATTCCCGCCGTGAAAAACCAGATGCTGTTCGAAATCAAGTCGCCCGACATTCTTTCTCCCGGTCCGGCCGCCATCACGGAAGGCTTGCGCCAGATCAGCGATATCGTCGCGCAGTGGCAAGACCAGCAGGAACAACACGCATGAACATCCCCTTCCCCGCCCTGATGGTGCAGGGCACGACGTCCGACGCGGGCAAGAGCACCGTCGTCGCAGCCCTGTGCCGATTGTTGAAACGGCGCGGCGTGGCGGTGGCGCCGTTCAAGCCGCAAAACATGGCCCTGAATAGCGCGGTGACAAGCGACGGCGGCGAGATCGGCCGCGCGCAAGCCCTGCAGGCGCTGGCCTGCGGCATCGCGCCGCACACGGACATGAATCCGGTGCTGCTGAAGCCTTCGTCGAACACGGGCGCGCAAGTGATCATCCATGGCAAGGTGCGCGCCGAGATGGATGCGCGCGACTACCAGCAATACAAGACCATCGCCATGGGCGCCGTGCTGGAGTCGTACGCGCGACTGCGCCAGCAGTACGACTCCGTCGTCGTCGAAGGCGCGGGCAGCCCCGCCGAAGTCAACCTGCGCGCGCGCGACATCGCCAACATGGGCTTTGCCGAAGCCGTCGACTGTCCCGTGATCCTGGTGGCCGACATCGACCGGGGCGGCGTCTTCGCGCACATCATCGGCACCCTGGCGTGCCTGTCTGACAGCGAACGGGCACGCATCATCGGCTTCGTCATCAACCGCTTCCGCGGCGACATTTCACTGCTCACGCCTGGCATCGAGTGGCTGGAACAGCAGACGGGCAAACCCGTGCTGGCCGTGCTGCCCTACCTGCAAGGCCTGTTCCTCGACGCGGAAGATGCCGTGGTAGCCATGCAGGCCGAACGCGGCGCCTTCAAGGTGGTGGTACCGCAACTGCCGCGCATCAGCAACCACACTGATCTCGACGCGCTGCGCGCCCACCCCGATATCGACCTGCAATTCGTCCAGCAGGGGCAGCCGATTCCAGCGGCCGACCTGGTGATACTGCCCGGCAGCAAGAACACGCGCGGCGACCTGGCCTGGCTGCAGCAGCAAGGCTGGCCCGCCTATCTGGCCAAGCACCTGCGCTATGGCGGCAAGGTGCTCGGCATTTGCGGCGGCTTCCAGATGCTGGGACAAAGCGTGCGCGATCCGCTGGGCGTGGAAGGCGCGGCGGGAGAGTCAAAGGCACTGGGCCTGCTCGACATGGCGACTGAATTGACGGCGGAAAAACGCCTGCGGCAGGTCACCGGCCACTGCGCATTTGCCGGCGCGGCCGATGCGCGCGTGGCAGGCTATGAAATCCATATGGGGGTCTCGCACGGCGCGGCGCTGGCGCAGCCGGCCTTTGTCATCGATGGGCGCGCGGAAGGAGCCGTGTCGGACGACGGCCAAATCCTCGGCAGCTATTTGCACGGCATGTTCGACACGCCCGCCGCGTGTTCGGCGCTGCTGCGCTGGGCCGGTCTGGAATCCGGGCACTCGGTCGATACCGCCGCCCTGCGCGAAGCGAGCCTGGAGCGCATTGCCGATGCGGCGCTGCCATTGATGGAAGCGCTGGACGCATTGGACGGGCTGGGACGCTGATCGACATTTCCCTGTTGCAACAATGGCGCGGTGCGGCGGTGACGCAGCGCGCCTATTTATGTGACAATTGCTGGCATACCACAGGCGCAGCATCCCTTACCAGGCCCCGCATCCATGACCAGTTCCCCGATTAAAAGCTACCTTCCGTGGGTGGTCGCCACCGCCCTGTTCATGGAGCAACTCGACTCCACCATCGTCAACACCGCCATCCCCGCCATGGCCGCCAGCCTCAACGTGACGCCACTGAGCCTGAAGGCCGTCGTCACCAGCTATATCCTGAGCTTGGCCGTGTGCATTCCCATCAGTGGCTGGATGGCCGACCGCTTCGGCACGCGGCGCGTGTTTTCCGCCGCCGTCGCCATCTTTACCATCGCCTCCATCCTGTGCGGCCTGTCCGTGAATGCGCCCATGCTGGTGGCAGCGCGCCTGCTGCAAGGAGTGGGCGCGGCCATGATGATGCCGGTGGGCAGGCTCACCATCATCCGTACCTTTCCCAAGTCGCAATTGCTGGCGGCGATGAACTTCGTCATCATCCCCGCCCTGATCGCCCCCCTGCTGGGGCCCACGGTGGGCGGGCTGATCGTGCACTGGCTGTCGTGGCGCGAGATTTTCTTCGTCAACGTGCCGGTCGGACTCGTGGCCTTATACCTGGCACACCGCTACATGCCCGATTACTACGGTGACAAGCCCCGTCCGCTGGACCTGATCGGCCTGGTGCTGTTCGGCACGGGCATCGCGCTGCTGTCGTGGTTGCTGGAAATTTTCGGCGAACACCGCATCGACGGCACCTCGTTTGCCGTGCTGCTGTTCATCTCCATCAGCCTGCTGGCCGCGTATGCCTGGCATTCGAGCGAAGTGCTGCATCCGCTGCTGCGCCTGACCCTGCTCAAGATCCGCACCTTCCGCGTCTCCGTGGTAGGCGGTTTCGTCACGCGCCTGGGCGTGGGCGGCCTGCCCTTCCTGTTGCCGCTGCTATACCAGCTGGGCCTGGGATTGCCTGCCTGGCAATCGGGCTTGCTGATGATGCCGTCGGCTGCGGCCGCCATGGGCATGAAATTCATTTCCGCGCGCGTGCTGGCCCGCTTCGGCTACCGCCAGGTACTGATCGTCAACACGGTGCTGATCGGCGTCACCATCGCCATGTTTTCGCAGGTGGGCGTGGGCACGCCGCTGTACGTCATCGTCGCCATCAGCCTGTGCATGGGTTTTTTCAATTCGCTGCAGTTTTCCAGCATGAACACCATCGCGTATGCCGATGTCGACAAGAGCGATTCGAGCATGGCCAGCACCATCGCCAGCTCGATGCAGCAACTGTCGATGAGCTTTGGCCTCGCCTTCGGTTCGTTGATCACGGGCTGGTACCTGGGTGACATGCCGCAGTCGGACCGCGCCATGCTCAGCACGGCCCTGCACCACACCTTCCTGACTCTGGCCGCCCTGACGGTGCTGTCCTCGCTGACCTTCTGGACCTTGCGCCGCGACGATGGCGAAAGCATCAGCAAGGGCACGGACAGCGACGAGGACGATGCGGCCGACGTGAAGGCCCAGGCCCTTGTGCAAACGGAAGTGCAAAGCACAAAAGGCTGAGCCACATCAAGCTTGCCGCCAGAGCCACTGGTGCTTTTGCCTGACGCTGCTACCGTGACGGCAGGAGGTGCACATCGTGGCCGAGCGACGCTTTGCGTGGAAAGGCACGGACCGCCATGGCAAGGCGGTCGATGGCGTCTTGCGCGCGGCCGATGCCAGCGCTGCCAAGGCCACATTAAGAAGCCAGGGCATCCTGGCCACCCGGGTGCAGGCTGCGCGCGCCGCGCCCGGCAAGGCCATCACGCGCAACGATATCGCGCTGTTTACGCGCCAGCTGTCGACCATGATGGCGGCCGGCGTGCCGCTGCTGCACGCCTTCGACATAGCCGGCAAGGGCCACGCCAAACCTGCGATCACTGAGCTGATGCGCGACTTGCGCCACGACATCGAAGCGGGCAGCAGCCTGCAGCAGGCATTCCGCCAGTTCCCGTTGCTGTTTGACGAGCTGTATTGCAAGCTGCTGGCGGCGGGCGAACAGGCCGGCATCGTGCAGGACTTGCTGGCACGCCTGGCCACGCACCAGGAAAAGGCCATCGCCCTGCGGCGCAAGGTACGCGGCGCGCTGATGTATCCGCTGGCCATCGTGCTCGTCGCCATCGTCGTCACGGCCATCATCATGAGCGTGGTCGTGCCCGCCTTTCACCAGGTTTTCGACAGCTTTGGCGCACCCTTGCCGCTGCCCACCCTGTTCGTCATGGGCTTGTCCGCCTTTCTTGTCCGCTACTGGCTGGCTCTGCTGGCGGCGCTCGTGCTGGCTTGCCTGCTGCTGCTCCTGGCCTGGCGGCGCTATCCCGCCTGGCGGCGCAACACGCAACTGCGGGCATTGCGCCTGCCCGTGTTCGGCCCCCTCTTGCGCAAGGCGGCGATTGCCCGCTGGACGCGCACCCTGGCCGCCATGTTCGCCGCCGGCGTGCCGCTGCTCGACTCGCTCAGTCTGGTGGGCGCCGCCTCCGGCCACGCGCTGTACCAGGAAGCGACGACACGCATCGAACGCGAGATCCGCGCCGGCGGCAGCCTGGCCCTGGCCATGGAGCACAGCGGGGTATTTCCCCCGCTGCTGACGCAACTGGCCCTGATCGGCGAGGAATCGGGCGCACTCGACGCCATGCTGTCGCGCGCGGCCGATATCATCGAGGCCGATATCGACGCCACCGTGGCCACCCTTTCCACGCTGCTGGAACCGGCGCTGATGGTGGTGCTGGGCGTGCTCGTCGGCTCCCTCGTGATCGCCTTGTATTTACCAATTTTCAAGCTGGGCGCAGTGATTTGACTGCGTACCCTGCGCAAAAGATCCCCATGTGCGGGCAGATGTTTTACACTGCGGCAGTGCCAGGCAATGTTTGCGCGGCAACATCATTACTTCAGACAAATCCACCATGCTGCAAGATACCCTGCTGTTCGCCGCGCCCGGCAACCTGTCCGTCGCCCTCGTCGCCGCCCTGTTCGGCCTGATCGTCGGCAGCTTCCTGAATGTGGTGATCCACCGCGTGCCGAAAATGATGCAGCGCGAGTCCGATAATTACGTGGCGGAAGAAAGCGGCTTGCCCTTGCCGCACACGGATCGCTACAACCTGATGCTGCCGCACTCGAACTGCACCGCTTGCGGCCACCGCATTACGGCCATGGAAAACATCCCCGTCCTCAGCTACCTGCTACTGCGCGGCAAGTGCAGCGCCTGCAATGCACCGATCTCCGTGCGCTATCCGCTGGTGGAACTGCTGACGGGCGCGCTGTCGGCCCTCCTGATCTGGCACTTCGGCAGCGGCTGGACGGGCCTGGCCACCCTCGTGTTTGCCTGGCTGCTGATCGCCATGACCTTCATCGACGCCGATACGCAAATGCTGCCGGACGATCTCACCTTTCCCCTGCTGTGGGCGGGATTGCTGGTCAATATCAACGGCACCTTCGTGCCGCTGCAGGACGCCGTCATCGGCGCGGCCGCCGGCTACCTGGCTTTGTGGACCGTGTACTGGGCCTTCAAGCTGGCGACAGGCAAGGAGGGAATGGGCTATGGTGACTTCAAATTACTGGCTGCGCTCGGTGCGTGGCTGGGCTGGAGCATGCTGCCGACGATCATATTATTGTCATCGCTGGTCGGCGCCGTGGTCGGCATCGGCCTGATCGTGTTTGCCAAGCGGGGGCGCGACAAACCGATTCCGTTCGGTCCTTACCTGGCGGCGGCGGGCCTGATCGCGCTGCTGTACGGTACGCCCCTGTCGCGCCTCACGCTGGGCCTGACCGGCTGACCGGTGCAGTACCGCACACCTAATGGATAAACACATGCAACAACAAAACGCCCCTTATTTCAGCGTGGGCCTCACCGGCGGCATCGGTTGCGGCAAGAGCACCGTGGCCGACCTGTTCGCCGCGCGCGGTGCCAGCATCGTCGATACCGACCAGATCGCGCACAGCCTGACGGCGCAAAATGGGGCGGCCATGCCAGCCCTGGTGGCGGAATTTGGCCCCGACTACGCCGATGCGCGCGGCGCCCTCGACCGCAGCAAAATGCGCAACCTCGTATTCTCCGACGCCGCCGCCAAGGCGAAACTGGAAGCCATCCTGCACCCGCGCATCCGCCAGGCCACACTGGCGGCGGCCGCCGAAGCGACGGGCAGCTATGTGGTCTTCGCCGTGCCCCTGCTCGTCGAGTCCGGCGGATGGGTGGAGCGTGTCAACCGCGTGCTGGTCATCGATTGCCTGGAAAGCTTGCAAGTGTCGCGCGTGATGGCGCGCAATGGCTTGTCGGAAGAACAAGTCAAAGCCATCATGGCCACGCAGGCTACGCGGGCCATGCGCCTGGCGGCGGCGGACGATGTGATCGACAATAACGGCGATTTGGCCGCCCTGGCGCCGCAGATTGCCCAGTTGCACGATTTATATCTGGCATTTTCAAAAAGAATGGCCGGAATCGGGCCGCAACGTTTGTAATTTGTCGACGCTTGGTTCAAAATCACGGGATTGTTTGCAGGTCCTTACTTAAGGGAATTATTTTGATTGTCTACGAATACCCTTTCAACGAACGCATACGTACCTTGTTGCGGCTGGAAGACCTGTACGACAAATTCAAGTTCTTCATCCAGCAAGAGCATGCAATGCAGCACCATGTTGCCTTGGCAACTATTTTCGATATGCTCGAAGTGGCTGGCCGTGCCGACCTGAAGTCCGACCTGCTGCAGGAACTCGAGCGCCAGCGTCAGAGCCTGCTGGGCTACCGCAGCAATCCGAATGTGGAACCGGAAACCCTCGATGCCATCCTTGGCGAACTCGACAGTGTCAGCGGCGCCCTGGTGGCGGCGCAAGGCAAGACGGGGCAGAATATCCGCGACAATGAATGGCTGATGAGCATCCGCGGCCGCACCATCATCCCCGGCGGCGCCTGCGAATTTGACTTGCCGTCGTACTTTGCCTGGCAAAAACGCAGCTCCGAGCAGCGCCTGACCGACATCCACGCCTGGTTCGCCCCGCTGGCGCCTCTGTTCGATGCGCTGGCCTTGGTATTGCGCCTGCTGCGCGATTCTGGCGGACCCGTTAAACTGATCGCCAATGGCGGCAGCTACCAGCAAATGCTGCAAGGCAAGGTGTATCAGATGCTGCGCCTGAGCCTGGATGAAAACAGCGGCGCCATCCCGGAAATTTCCGCCAACAAATATATGCTGTGGGTACGCTTCACCACCCAGGGCGGCGACTTGAAACCCAAGCCGCTGGAGGAAGATGTCCCGTTCGAGCTCACGCTCTGTAATTTTTAACTGTTACTTATTTGCCCCATCATGACCGTCGTTAATTGCCCTACCTGTGCCGCCAAAGTCGAATGGACTGAAGCCAACAAATTCCGCCCCTTCTGCTCGGAACGCTGCAAGCAGATCGACCTGGGTGCCTGGGCCGAAGAAAAATACACGATTCCCGCTGCCGATCCGTTCGAAGATCCGCTGGCAGACGAAGACAACAAACCGCAATAATCCTCAGGAAAACGGATTTTCCAGGCGCAGCCCCTGCGCCACGAAACTGTCGAGCCTGCCGCTGACCACCGTCAAGCCATACGCGATGCCCATTGCCGCGATCTGTCCATCCACGCCGTGCGCGTGGCCGCGAGCATGCAGGCGCGCCCACACGAGCGCGCAATCGAGGTCGAATTCCAGCAGCCGCGGCGCATACTCTGCCTGCACGGCATCCAGCCAGCCTTCCAGCGCCAGTGCTTCCAGCGCCGCTTCGCGCCGCCAGCTGCGCTGTATGCCTGCGCGCAATTGCGCGATCACCTGCACCGGCACATAGCGCATTTCCGGTGCCACCCGTTCGAAAAAATCGAGCACGCCTGCCGGCGCAACGCCGCCCTTGCGCGCTGCAACGATCACATCCGTGTCGACCAGATAGGCGGGCATGGCACGTCAGGAGCGGCGCTCGAAATCCGTGGCCAGCCCCACGTCGGGCATGCCGCGCAGAATATCCTCGAGCGGGCGCTTCGGCAGCGGACGCAAGGCGCTGCGCAAAATGTCGCGGTGCTCGTCTTCGATGCTGCGTCCATGCGCGCGGGCACGCTTGTGCAGCGCGGCGATCAGCAATTCATCGGTATCGGTAAAGGTCAGTGTCAGCGGCATGCGAAACTCCCCAGTGCTTGATGCAAGCACTCTAGCGCAAAGCGCCGACTATACAAGGAAAGTAACAGGAAGGCTTGCGCCAGCGCGCAGCATGCTGCTGCCTGCTGGCACCAGATCAGGCAGGCGCCAGGGATTCCCGGCGCACTTCGTCGAGCCATTCCAGCAGGGGAATGGTGGCAGGCAGCAAGGGTTCCACGCCGACCGTGCCCTGCCAGGCGAACGCCTGCCCTTCCAGGCTTTGCGGCTCGCCACGCCATTCGCGGCTGATATAGAAATGCAGGCGCACATGCGCGTGCGGATACACATATTCGACACCGCACCAGGCCTCGGCGCTGTCGATATACAGCCCCAGTTCCTCGACAAACTCGCGTTTCAAGGCATCAAAAATGGCTTCGCCCGGTTCAACTTTTCCGCCAGGAAATTCCCAATAGCCGTCATACGGCTTGCCGGCCGGGCGCTGGCCCAGCAGTACGTCACCATTCGGCTTCATCAGGATGCCGACGGCCACGTCCACGGGTATGACTTTCACTTCGCTCATTGCGGCAGCTTTCCCGCGTAGTCGCGCGCAAACTGCCACGCCACCCGGCCCGAACGGGAACCGCGCTGCAAGGCCCAGCGCAGGGCGTCGCCGCGCGCCTGCGCGATCTGTTGCGGCGTGCAGCCGAACGAGGCGAGCCAGTGCGCCGCGATATCGAGGTAATCGTCCTGCTTGAACGGGTAGAACGACAGCCACAGGCCGAAGCGCTCGGACAGCGAGATTTTCTCTTCCACCGTCTCGCCCGGATGCAAATCGCCATCGTCGTCCGTCTTGTAGCTGCTGTTGTCGGACATGCGTTCCGGCATCAGGTGACGCCGGTTCGACGTGGCATAGATCAGCACATTGTCCGATTGCGTGGCGATGCTGCCATCGAGCGCCACTTTCAGCGCCTTGTAGCCGCTCTCGCCCTCTTCGAACGACAGGTCGTCGCAAAAGATGATGAAGCGCTCGGGGCGCGCCGCCACCAGGTCGACGATGTCGGGCAAGTCGGCCAGGTCGGCCTTGTCGACTTCGATCAGGCGCAGGCCCTGGTCGGAAAACTGGTTCAGGCAAGCCTTGATCAGCGACGACTTGCCCGTGCCGCGCGCGCCCGTCAGCAGCACGTTGTTGGCTGGACGGCCATTCACGAACTGGCGCGTGTTCTGTTCAATTTGCGCTTTTTGCGTGCCGATATTGTGCAAGTCGTCCAACGCGATGTTCGACACGTGGGCCACCGCCTGCAAATAGGCGAGCGCGCCCGGGCGCCGGCGCCAGCGAAAGGCAAAGCTGCTCCAGTCCGGCGCGGGTGTCGGCTGCGGCAGGATCGCTTCCACGCGCGCCAGCAAGCTTTCCGCGCGCAGCAGGAATTGATCGAGGCCGGTCATGAACGGTAGTCGGCGTTGATCGACACGTAGTCATGCGACAGGTCGCACGTCCACAGGGTGGCCGTGGCATCGCCGCGCGCCAGCTTGACGCGGATGGTGATTTCGCTTTGCTGCATCACGCGCTGGCCATCCTGCTCCTGGTAGTCCGGGTTGCGGCCGCCATTCTTGGCCACCCACACGTCGTCCAGGTACAGGTTCAGCTGGCCCACGTCCAGGTCGTCCACGCCCGCATAGCCGATGGCGGCCAGGATGCGGCCCAGGTTCGGGTCGGAGGCGAAGAAGGCCGTTTTCACCAGCGGCGAATGGGCGATGGAATAGGCGATCTTGCGGCATTCGTCCACGTTGCGGCCGTCTTCCACGGTCACGGTCATGAACTTGGTCGCGCCTTCGCCGTCGCGCACGATGGCTTGCGCCAAAAAGGTCGACAGTTCGGTGACGGCAGCAGCCAGTTCCGCATAGTGCGGTGTATCGGTCGAATCGATGACCAGGCTGCCGGCACCCGTCGCCACCAGCATGAACGAGTCATTGGTGGAGGTGTCGCCGTCGATAGTGATGCAGTTGAACGATTTATCGGCTGCCTGCTTCACCAGCTGGTCCAGCACGGGCTGGGCCACGGTGGCGTCGAACGCGAGGAAACCCAGCATGGTGGCCATGTTCGGCTTGATCATGCCGGCGCCCTTGCTGATGCCCGTCAGGGTGACCGCGTGGCCACCGATGGTGACGCTGCGCGAACCGGCTTTCGGCTGCGTGTCGGTGGTCATGATGGCTTCGGCGGCCGAGAACCAGTTATCCGATGTCAATGCCGATACGGCTTGCGGCAAGCCGGCGACCAGGCGCTGCACAGGCAGCGGTTCGAGGATCACGCCGGTGGAAAACGGCAGGATTTGCTGCGGCGTGCAGCCCAGCAGCTCGGCCAGCGCGGCGCAGCTGGCCTGCGCGTCGGCCAGGCCCGATTCGCCCGTGCCCGCATTCGCGTTGCCCGTGTTGACCAGCAGCGCGCGGATAGGCGCGGCGCCGGCCGTCACGGCCGCCAGGTTGGCTTTCGCAATTTGCACGGGCGCGGCGCAGAAGCGGTTCAAGGTGAACACGCCAGCCACGGTGGCCGTCGGCGCCAGTTTCAATACCAGCAAATCCTTGCGGTTGGGTTTCTTGATGCCGGCTTCGGCAACACCGATTTCAATGCCGGCGACGGCTTTCAGGTCGGCGGCGACGGGCTTGGGAGAATTGACGGCCATGGTGATTTCTTCTGCGAGGGAAAAGGGAAGCGCTATTGTAGCGCCTTCGCGGCCCCGTTGAACATGCGGCGTGCATCCGGGAACGATACGCCTGCCATCAGCCAGCGCGCCATGCGCTTGCGATTTGTCATGGCAGGCCAGGCCGGCGCAGCTAAAGTAAAAAGACACGGCATCCCCGCCCGTCCTGCCCGCGACCGGGCAAGGTACTACCCGCAAGAGGAGACTGCCATCATGAACCGAAAAAAGTGTCTGAGCCTCGCATGCATGGCTTTGCTGTGCAACATGCTCACGGCCTGCACCATCATCGAGGGACAAGGAAACATAGGCAGTGCCGACCTTGCCTCGCAAGCACCGCCATCCGTCGCGCCCATACCGCTGCCAGTACTGGCAGCGCCACCGCCGCCGGAAGCAAAAGCGCCGCACAAGCTCGTCCTCTCCGGCTCGAGCCCGGGCATAAGGGGCAGCACGGCACCGTTGCCGCAGGCCCCCGCCGGCGCGATGCTGGTCAAGGTGTATTACGCTACCGACAGACAATTCCAGCCGGGTAAGAAAAACTATGGCTGGCAACCGAACCGTACGGCGCCGCATCTGAGCTACGGTAGCGTGCTGGTCAGCGTTCCTGACAAGCGCGCCTATGGCGAGACGCCACGGCCACCATGGTGGTATTTTAATTTCAGCAACAGAGCTGAAAAATACATGCTCATCCAGGAAACGCAGCGCTGGTCGCGTGCCAGCTTCCTCGCCGCCGTCAAGGAGCGCATGCGCGCCGTGCCCGGCCGCCAAGCCGCCTTCATCTATATCCACGGCTATTCCAACTCTTTTGCCGACGCCGCCCTGCGCACGGCGCAGATGGCCGTCGACCTCGATATCGGCGCCATGCCGGTGTTCTACAGCTGGCCCTCGAAGGGGAAACTGGCCAGCTATATGTTCGACGACAATGCCGCGCAATGGACACAAACCCATCTGCAAGATTTTCTGGCCGATTTCGCCCAGCATTCCAGCGCCACCGATATTTACCTGATCGCGCACAGCATGGGCAACCGCCCGGCAACCATGGCGCTGGCCAACTTGCTGGAACAGCGCCCGGATCTGCTGCCACGCTTCAAACAGGTCGTGCTGGCCGCACCCGACATTAACGCCGACGTGTTCCGTGAGCA
Organism: Janthinobacterium leeuwenhoeki; assembly: GCF_051380795.1. NCBI lineage: Bacteria > Pseudomonadati > Pseudomonadota > Betaproteobacteria > Burkholderiales > Oxalobacteraceae > Janthinobacterium > Janthinobacterium leeuwenhoeki. The sequence goes on along the minus strand of NZ_JBNYXT010000012.1, from coordinate 100,481 downwards.
GATCGCGCCGCGCCTTGCCAGGCTCAGCCTGCCGGTAACCCTGTATGCGTCGAAAAACGACAAGGCGATCCGCAGCGCCTACCGCTTTTCCAGCTGGGACCGGATCGGCGACATACGCGGCCCCGTCGTCGGCGTGCCCGGCATGGACTTTGTCGATGCCTCGAACGTGACCATGAACTTCATCGGCCATGACTACGTTGCCAGCAACCGAGTCTTGCTGACCGACATCGCCACCATGATCAAGACGGGTGGCCGGGCCAAGGACCGCGGCGGCTTGCGCGGCCGCCCAGCGCCTTCGCCACGGCATTGGGAATTTCCCTGACCCCGCCGGCGACACGGGCGCACCATAAAAAACGGAGACCGCAGTCTCCGTTCTTGTTCAAGCCATGAAGCCAGCTTTAGGCCAGCTTGCCGTGGCAAGCCTTGTACTTCTTGCCGCTGCCGCAAGGGCATGGGTCGTTGCGGCCCACTTTGACGCCCATGCTCACGCTCATGTCGTCGACGCTGTCCATGTTGCCGCCGGCCACAGGTGCCAGCAGTTCTTCCGGCGCCGCATTCGGGTCGAATTCAGCGTGCTGGTAATGCACGTTTTCCACGTGCGACTGCTGCATCGCCTGTTCAGCTGCGTCGACTTCTTCGCGCGACTGGATGCGTACCGTCATCACGTGCTTGGTGACGTCGTTCTTGATCATGTCGAGCATCTGGCCAAACAGTTCAAACGCTTCGCGCTTGTATTCCTGTTTCGGGTTCTTCTGCGCATAGCCGCGCAGGTGTATACCCTGGCGCAGGTGATCGAGCGCCGCCAGGTGTTCGCGCCAGTGGCTGTCCACGCTTTGCAGCATGACATTGCGCTCGAAGCCGCCAAACGATTCCTTGCCAACGATATCGATCTTCGACTGGTACACGGCATCGGCCGCGACCAGCACTTTTTCCAGGATCTCTTCGTCCGTCAGGGTCGCATCGGCTTCCAGCATCTGCTGCAGCGGCAAGTCGAGCTGCCATTCGCTGGACAGGGTGTTTTCCAGGCCCTTGATATCCCACTGCTCTTCCACCGATTCATGCGGCACGTACTCGTGCACCAGGTCGGTGAACACGCCATGGCGCAGCGAGCCGATCATGTCAGAAATATCGGTCGTTTCCAGCAACTCGTTACGCTGCTGGTAGATGACTTTACGCTGGTCATTGGCGACGTCATCGTATTCCAGCAATTGCTTGCGGATGTCGAAGTTGCGCGCTTCGACTTTGCGCTGGGCCGATTCGATCGAACGCGAGACGATGCCCGCCTCGATCGGTTCGCCTTCCGGCATTTTCAAACGGTCCATCACGGCGCGCACGCGGTCGCCGGCGAAGATGCGCAGCAACGCGTCGTCGAGCGACAGGTAGAAGCGCGACGAACCCGGATCGCCCTGGCGACCAGCACGGCCACGCAGCTGATTGTCCACACGACGCGATTCGTGGCGTTCTGTGCCGATGATGTGCAAACCGCCCGCATTGACCACGTGGTCATGCAGCGATTGCCATTCATCGCGCAGCTTCTGCGACTGGGCGGCCTTGTCGGCGTCGCTCAGTTCAGCATTGGCTTCGATGAACTTGATCTGGTTCTCGACGTTGCCGCCCAACACGATGTCCGTACCGCGACCGGCCATGTTGGTGGCAATGGTGATGGCTTTCGGACGGCCTGCCTGGGCGATGATTTCCGCTTCGCGGGCATGCTGCTTCGCGTTCAGCACGTTGTGCGGCAAACTGGCCTTGTTCAGGATGCCCGACAGCAGTTCCGAGTTTTCGATCGAGGTCGTACCCACCAGCACGGGCTGGCCGCGCTCGTAGCAATCGCGGATGTCGTTCAACATCGCGTTGTATTTTTCCGCCGACGATTTGTAGACCTGATCCTGGCGATCCTTGCGCTGCAACGGACGGTTTTGCGGGATCACGACCGTTTCCAGGCCGTAGATTTCCTGGAATTCGTACGCTTCGGTATCGGCCGTACCCGTCATGCCGGCCAGCTTGGCGTACATGCGGAAGTAGTTCTGGAAGGTGATCGAAGCCAGGGTCTGGTTCTCGTTCTGGATCTTGACGCCTTCTTTCGCTTCGACGGCCTGGTGCAAGCCATCGGACCAGCGGCGGCCCGTCATCAGACGGCCCGTAAATTCATCGACGATGACGACTTCACTGTTCTGCACCACGTAGTGCTGATCCTTGAAGTACAGCGCGTGCGCGCGCAGCGCCGCATACAGGTGATGCACGAGGGTGATGTTGGCCGAATCGTACAGCGAAGCGCCTTCCGGCAGCAGGCCCATTTCCATCAGAATGCGCTCGGCCTTTTCGTGGCCCGCTTCCGTCAGCAGCACCTGGTGCGCCTTTTCATCCTTGGTATAGTCGCCCGGCACGTCAACCTTGCCCTTGCCGTCCGGCGTTTCTTCGCCGATCTGCAAGGTCAGCAATGCAGGCACTTCATTGATCTTGTAATACAGGTCCGTATGGTTCTCGGCCTGGCCCGAAATGATCAGAGGCGTACGCGCTTCATCGATCAGGATCGAGTCGACTTCATCGACGATGCCGAAGTTCAGGCTGCGCTGCACGCGCTCACGCGCTTCGTAGACCATGTTGTCGCGCAAGAAATCGAAACCGAATTCATTGTTGGTACCATACGTGATGTCGGAGTTATACGCCTGCTGCTTGGCGCTATGCTCCATCTGCGACATGTTCACGCCCGTCGACAGGCCCAGCCAGGCGTACAGGCGGCCCATGGTCTCGGCATCGCGCTGCGCCAGGTAATCATTGACGGTGACGATATGCACGCCCTTGCCCGACAAGGCATTCAGGTAGGCTGGCAAGGTGGCCATCAGGGTCTTGCCCTCGCCCGTGCCCATCTCCGCGATCTTGCCAAAATGCAAGACCATGCCGCCGATCATTTGCACATCGAAGTGGCGCATGCGCAGGACGCGCTTGCTGGCCTCACGGCAGACGGCAAAGGCTTCCGGCAACAAGGCATCGAGTGATTCGCCAGCGGCGATGCGTTCCTTGAAGGCAGGCGTCTTCGCTTGCAGCTCGGCATCCGACAGCTTTTCGATGGCCGGCTCGAGCGCATTGATCTCGCGTACCGTTTTTTGGTATTGCTTGAGCAGCCGCTGGTTGCGGCTACCGAAAATCTGGGTCAGTAATGACATGCTTGAATTCTTGAAAAAACGCCGTTAAAAAAAGCTCGGTAGGTGACAACGAGATAACAATCGCGTGACCGCACGGAGTTCGACTATGGCAAAAGACGATGATTTTATCATGCGTTCCCGCCAAGGTTGGGCTAATGCACCATATAACAATAGCTTAATGACAAACAAATGGCAGAAATTGCGGACATTTCCCATACTGTAAGGCAATACGGCCCGCACGCCTGCACGGCACCCGCCGCCGCACTCGTCATGCACGGGCGAGTGTGCTATGTTTCGGCCATGCGAACTCCCTCTTACTCTCCGGCACCGCGCCGCGGCTACGGCTTTGCCCGTTCAGGCCCGGCCGTCACGGGCGCGACCGATTTTCTGCGCGGCAACGCCACGATGGCCTCCCTGATGCCCACCGTCACGCGCCTGGCCGCCCTGCAAAAAGATTGCGCCAAGGCCTTGCCGGCGATGTTCGAGCATTGCGACATCCTGCAATTCGAGGGTGGCCAACTGGTGCTGGCCACGCCGAACGCGGCGCTGGCGGCCAAGCTCAAGCAGCAATTGCCGAAGTTGCAAGGGGAACTGGAAAGAAAGGGTTGGCAGATTTCAGGCATCAAGCTGAAAGTGCAAGTCATCAAGAGCATCGCGCCCATCGTGCATACGCGGGCGCTGGTCTTGCCGGAAAAAGCCATGTCGGCCCTGGAAGAGCTGAGCACGGCCCTGCCCGCGTCGAAGCAGAACGAGCAACTGATCGCGGCGCTGCGCAACATGGTCCGCCACCACCGCGAACCTGGGAACACCTGAGAAAAAGTCCATGGCGGCGTTGCATTGCCTGGCCGTACTATTCGTACTGCCTGCGGCAATGCGCCTTGCCCTGAACATTTTTCAGGCGTTCCCGTTAAAGAGCCACATAAAAACAGCAGAAATCGTCAAGTCAAAGACCACTCGCGTTCCATTTGACGAAGATACGACTGCGGTGCCGCCTCGTTGGTGGCGAACGACACGATTTCATACGCTTCCGGCTGCTCCAGCAGCGCCAGCAGCAACTGGTTGTTCAGCGCGTGGCCGGACTTGTGCGCCGTGTAGTACGCCAGCAAGGGGTGGCCCACCAGATACAGGTCGCCGATGGCGTCGAGGATCTTGTGGCGCACGAATTCGTCTTCATAGCGCAAACCATCGGCGTTCAGGATGCGGTACTCGTCCATGACGATGGCGTTTTCCAGCGAACCGCCACGGGCCAGGCCCATGCCGCGCAAGCTTTCCACGTCCTGCATGAAACCAAACGTGCGCGCGCGCGCCACATCGTGCACATATGACACGTCGCCGAAGTCGACCGAGGCGCGCTGCATCGTGCCATCGACGGCCGGATGGTTGAATTCGATGAAGAAATCGAGCTTGAAGCCATCGTACGGCGACAATCGCGCCCATTTCTCGGCGTCACCCTTGCCGTGACGCACTTCCACCGGCTTGATGACCTTGATGAATTTCTTCGCCGCCTGCTGCTCTTCCACGCCAGCCTGCTGCAGCAGATAGACGAAGGACGAGGCGGAACCGTCCATGATGGGAATTTCTTCCGCATTCACATCGATAACCATATTATCGATGCCCAGGCCAGCCGCCGCCGACATCAGGTGTTCCACGGTGGACACCCTGGCGCCGTCCTTGATCAGCACGGAAGCCATGCGCGTATCTCCCACGGCCATGGCGCTGGCGGGGAATTCCACGATGGGATCGAGGTCGATGCGGCGAAACACGATGCCCGTATCGATCGCGGCAGGACGCAAGATCAGCTCCACCTTGGTGCCAGAGTGCAAACCGACACCGATGGTGCGGACCTGTTGTTTGATAGTGCGTTGTTTTAACATTTCACGATTATATCCAGTTGCGGCCCGGCATGCCTGCCGCCGAAAAAAGCACCATTCGGCATCATGGATGCTCGCTCTCGGCGTGCACAGCCTCCCTGCGCACGAGGTAAATGCCGCTGCCGATGATGATGGCCGCGCCAATCAAGGTGTATTCGTCGGGCAAGGCACGCCACAGCATCCAGTCCAGGGCCATGCCCCAGGCCAGGGCCGAGTATTCGAACGGCGCCACGCTGGATGCCTTGCCAAAACGAAATGCCTCCGTGATGGCCAGCTGCCCCAGGAAGCCACTCAGTGACAAGCCCGCCAGCAGCCACCAGTCTTCGCGGCGGATACTCACCCACTCGTGCGCCGACAGGGCCACGCCGCCAAAAGCCATCATCACCATCAGCCAGAAGACCATGCTTTCGCTGGCGTCCGTGCGGCTCAGGATGCGCCCCGTGACGGCGGAAATGGCGTAACAGGCAGCCGAGCCCAGCACGGCCAGTCCGGCCAGCGAAAAGAATCCCGAACCGTCGGGGCGCAGCGCCACCAGCACGCCCAGCAGACCCACGGCGACGGCGCACCAGCGCGCGAAGTCGACTTTCTCCTTGAGGATAAAAACCGACAGGACCGTGATCAGCAAGGGCGCGACGAAGAACAGCGCATACGTCTCGGCCAGCGACATGCGCTTCAAGCCGTAGGCGAACAAGGTGATCATCAGCACACCCAGGGCGCCGCGCAGCAAGTGCAACGGCCAGCGCACCTTCAGCACGTTCCTGAAGGCGCCACGGTACAGCAGGTACAGACAGACGAGCGGCAAGGATGACAGGGCGCGCAAGGCCGTCACCTGCATGGGCGGATAATGGGCGGACAACAGCTTCATGGCCGTGTCCATCAGGGAAAACATGGCGACGGCGACCAGCATCACATAGATGCTGCGCAGGTTTTGATTGCGGGGTAGCAGGACAGACTCCTGGCGAAAGAGCGGGACCGTCATCATGGCGACGGCCGGAGCCAGGACAGCATGGTCTGGAAAGTCAGGGCCAGGCGGTCAGCCCGATTATAGCAAGCGCGGCCGTCTTACCTTATGACACCGGCAACAGCATCACCAGTTTCAGCTCATGCTGGCGCGCCAGGTGCAAGGTCACCTGATTGAACGCAAGCAGCCCCTTTTGCGCGTGCTGGAACTGACGCAAGCCGCCATCGCGGCCCTGCACCTGCTGCGCGCCCCACCACTGGCGAAATTCAACGCTGGCGCCGGCCAGCTCCGCGATCAGGCCGGCCAGCGGCGCCTGGTCCGCCTGGCGGCCGATATCGGCGCGAAACTCCGCCACCAGGCGCTGCGCCCGTTCGGGCCAGCCAATCACCAGGTCGCGCGCCCCCGCGTCCTGGAACATGAAGCGCAACTGGTTCGGTGCGGCCGCGTCGCCCTGCAGCCAGCCGGCAAACAGCGTGGACGCCGCCCCGTTCCACGCCACGGCGTTCCATTCCCGGTCCAGGATGTACGCGGGCGCGTCGATGGCGGCAACGATGGCGGCAAGCTCGGCGCTAGCAAGCCCGCCGCCCTCGCCTGTGCCATGGCTGGGGTCATGCTTGTCGGCCACCTCGAACAGATAGGCCCGCTCGGCCGCGCTCAGCTGCAACACTTGTGCCAGGCGGGCCAGCATCTTGGCCGACGCCGACACGGGCCGCCCCTGCTCCAGCCACGTCAGCCAGGTGGGGCTGACATCGCACAGCTGCGCCAGCTCTTCACGCCGCAAGCCCGGCGTGCGTCGCCGCCCGCCACCAGGCAAGCCGGCCATGGCGGGCGTGACGGCTTCGCGCCGGACACGGATAAATTCAGCGAGTTTATTTGACATGAGATGCCTGCATGGTAGTGGATATACCAGTATAAGTTATGGCCTTGTTACAGGATAATTTTATCCTTATTCTGCAGGAACTCACCCATCAACAGGAGAAAACCATGCAGCAGCACGATGTCGTTACCGAACAGTTTGGCAAGACGGCGAATGCCTACCTGAGCAGCGCAGTACACGCGCAAGGGGCCGACCTGGTGCTGATGCAGGAATGCGCGCGCCGCCATGGCAAGCCGGTGGTACTGGACCTGGGCTGCGGCGCCGGCCACGCCAGCTTCGCCGTCGCCCCCGTGGCGCAATCGGTGGTCGCCTATGACCTGGCGCAGCCCATGCTCGACGTGGTCGACTGCGCCAGGGTGCAGCGCGGCTTGCACAACATCCACACGCAGCAGGGCGACGTGGCCCGCCTGCCGTTTGCCGACGCCAGCTTCGACATGGTAGTCACGCGCTTTTCCGCCCACCACTGGAACGACGTGGCCGCGGCCCTGGCCGAAGCCTGGCGCGTGCTGCGCCCGAACGGCACCTTGCTGGTGATCGACATCGTTGCGCCCAAGACGGCCCTGTACGACAGCACCTTGCAGGCGGTGGAAATGCTGCGCGACGCATCCCACGTGCGCGACTACCGCAGCTGCGAATGGGGCGCGAAGTTCGACAACGCGGGATTCACGCACAGCTTGCGCAGCGTGTGGAAACTGACGATGCAGTTTGACGAATGGGTGGCGCGCATGCGCACGCCAGTAGAAAGAGTGGCGGCCATCCGCAATCTGTTCGATGGCGCGCCCGAGGAAGCGCGCCGATATTTCGCGCTGCAGGACGACTATTCGTTCAGCATCGATGCGGCCATGTTCGAGGCGACAAAGCCGCAGGTGCAATAAAAATGGGGTCGGACCCGAAGGGTCTGACCCCGACCATCAAGCCAGTTGGCCCAGCAGCGTCTCGGCATTCGACACTTCAAACTTGCCGCCCTGCTCGACGTTCAATTGCGTCACCACGCCATTGTCGACCAGCATCGAGTAACGCTGCGAGCGCGTGCCCATGCCGAACTTGCTAAAGTCGGCGTCCAGGCCCAGGGCCTTGCTGTAGGCGGCATTGCCGTCAGCCATCATGCGCACGACGCCGGTGGCTTTCTGATCGCGGCCCCAGGCACCCATCACGAACGCGTCGTTGACGGAGATGCACCAGATTTCATCGACGCCCGCAGCTTTCAGGTCGGCAGCGTGCTGCACGTAGCCTGGCACGTGCTGTGCGGAGCAGGTCGGGGTGTAGGCGCCTGGCAGGCCGAAGATGGCGATCTTCTTGCCCTTGACCAGGTCTTGCACGTTGAACGTGTTCGGGCCCAGTGCGCAGCCTTCGGTTTCGCTTTCGATGAATTCGGCCAGGGTGCCTTCTGGCAGGGTGTCGCCGATCTTGATGGTCATGTTGACTCCTTGTGTACTGTCGGTTGAGAATGCTGCCGGCATGATGCCGACACTGCGCAATAGTATGCCTGACTTGCCGTATTTGTGCAGAAAATGGCCGGAAATGCAAAGTCAAAAGTCAAAAACCGGGCAAAAAAAACGGCGACCCTCAGGCCGCCGTCATCGCTGCGTGCATCAAACCACCTTAGTCGGCTTGCTTGCGCAGGAATGCAGGAATGTCGTACGTTTCCATGCCATTCTTTTCCATCGCGCGCACTTGCTCGGAAGCCGATTCGCGGCGCCATACTGCCGGCGCCTTCATGCCGTCGAAACCGGCAGCAGGCGTGGCCACGCCAACCGTCGTCGTCGCCGCTTGCGCGCTACCCATGGCAGCCGATGGAGTCAGAGGGCTGTTGTGGGTGCCAGTGCGCAGTACTTGCTGCGGTACCAGCTGGATGTTTTTCTTCGCGCGGCCCAGGCCCGTGGCCACCACGGTAACTCGGATATCGTCGCCCATGGCGTCGTCGTAGGCGATACCTTGCGCGATCGACGCGTCCGGCGCGGCAAACGCGCGCACGGCAGCCATGACTTCCTTGATCTCTTTACCTTTCAAGCCACGGCTGGCCGTGACGTTGACCAGCACGCCGCGCGCACCAGACAGATCGATGCCATCCAACAGCGGCGAAGCGACAGCCTGTTCGGCGGCGATACGCGCGCGGTCGACGCCGGAAGCCGTCGCCGTGCCCATCATGGCCTTGCCCTGCTCTCCCATGATGGTTTTCACGTCGTTGAAGTCGACGTTGATATGGCCCGGCACGTTGATGATCTCGGCAATGCCGGCCACCGCGTTGTTGAGCACATCATCGGCGTGCTGCATCCATTCCAGCATGCTTTCATCTTCGTAGATCTCTTCCAGTTTTTCATTCAGGATGATGATCAGCGAATCGACGTGCAGGGACAGCTGCTCCAGGCCTTCGTCGGCGATGTCCATGCACTTCTGGCCTTCGTACGAAAATGGCTTGGAGACCACGGCCACCGTCAGCGCGCCCAGTTCCTTGGCCACTTCGGCCACGATAGGAGCGGCGCCCGTGCCCGTGCCGCCGCCCATGCCGGCAGCGATGAAGACCATGTGCGCGCCGCGCAGCGAATCGGCGATGCGCGCGCGCGATTCTTCCGCCAACTGGCGGCCAACGGCAGGCTTCATGCCGGCGCCCAGACCGGTATCACCGATCTGGATGATGTTGTGGGCCTTCGATGTCGACAGGGCCTGTGCGTCGGTGTTGGCGGCAATGAACTCCACACCCGACATGCCTTTGTTGATCATGTGTTGGACTGCATTGCCACCCGCACCGCCGACGCCGACGACCTTGATGACGGTACCTAAAGCTGTGTTATCGACCATATCGAACTCCATGATGTGCTCCTATCAGATGCGGTTTCCAAGCGCCAGGCCTCATATTGGTAGGAGAACTGGAGATTGAAAACTGCGGTTAAATATAAAATAAAGTTATGTGTGTGTACCTGCGATGCTGCCAAAAAACCTGTACTGCCGGGCGAAAATCATGCCCTTAAAAATTCCCTAAAAACCATTCCTTCATGCGCTGCCAGACTGCCTTCACCGAGCCGTCCTGACGCGTCACGATGTGGCCGCGCAGGTATTGCTTCTTCGCTTCCAGCAGCAGACCAAGCACCGTGGCATAGCGCGGACTGCGCACCACGTCGGCCAGCTGGCCCCGATACTCGGGCGTGCCAAGGCGCGCCGGTTTCAGGAAAATATCTTCCGCCATTTCCACCATGCCGGGCATGATGGAAGTGCCGCCCGTGAGCACGATACCCGACGACAGCACGCCTTCGTAACCGGATTCGCGCACCACCTGGTGCACCATCGCGAATAGCTCTTCGACGCGCGGCTCGATCACGGCCGCCAGCGCCTGGCGCGACAGGTTGCGCGGGCCGCGGTCGCCCAGTCCAGGCACTTCCAGCGATTCGCCAGGATCGGCCAGGACCTGCTTGGCCACGCCATAGCGGATCTTGATTTCTTCCGCTTCCGCGGTCGGGGTACGCAAGGCCATGGCGATGTCGTTGGTGATCTGGTCGCCGGCGATGGGAATGACTGCCGTATGGCGGATCGCGCCATCGGAAAATACCGCCACATCGGTCGTGCCGCCGCCGATGTCGATCAGCACCACGCCCAGTTCCTTCTCGTCAGGAGTAAGCACCGCATCGGCCGAGGCCATCGGCTGCAGGATCAGGTCCGACACTTCCAGGCCGCAGCGGCGCACGCACTTGACGATGTTCTGCACTGCCGACACGGCACCGGTGACGATATGCACCTTCACCTCCAGGCGGATGCCGCTCATGCCGATAGGCTCGCGCACATCTTCCTGGCTGTCGACGATGAACTCTTGCGGCACCGTGTGCAGCAATTGCTGATCGGTCGGAATGTTAACCGCTTTTGCCGTCTCGATGACGCGCGCCACGTCGGTCGCCGTCACTTCCTTGTCCTTGATGGCCACCATGCCGCTGGAATTGAAGCTGCGGATATGGCTGCCCGCAATGCCCGCGTAGACATTGCGGATCTTGCAGTCGGCCATCAGCTCGGCCTCTTCCAGCGCGCGCTGGATGGACTCCACCGTGGCCTCGATATTGACCACCACGCCCTTTTTCAGGCCCTTCGATTCGTGCTGGCCCAGCCCGATCACTTCGTGGCGCCCGTCGGACATCACTTCGGCTACCACCGCCACCACTTTCGAGGTGCCGATGTCGAGGCCGACGATCAGGTTTTTCGCGTCTTTTGTCATTTCTGTCGCCTAGTTTTTTGGGCTATTGTTAAATTGAGTATTCGGTTAAGTCGGTTTTTTAATCGGACTGCCATTTTTCTTCCTGATCGCTGGCGCCGGCCTGCCATCCTTGCCTTCGGCCGGTATCACCAGGCCGACGGAACTGAGTGCCAAGCCATTCTGGTAGCGCATATCGATCGTGTCGATATTTTCCAGCCGGCTCGCCAGCTGCGGGTAAATGCCCACCAGCCGGTCAACCCGCGCCTTCAGGGTCGTATGATTCTGCTCGCGCCCCAGCGCCACGCTCATGCCATTATTCAGTTTCACGGTCCACGCGTAACGACTAGACAGCGACAGGGTTTCCGGCACCATCTTCAGCGGCGCAAACCACTTTGCCAGCTGCAGGTAAGTGGCCAGCACTTCCTTTTCACTGCCATCCGGGCCGGCAAACGCAGGCAATTCATGGTCGTCCTCGGCTTCGGCCACATTGGCCGTAAACACATCGCCCTTGACCGACAGCAGGCGTCCATCCTCGCCCCATGTACCCAGTGCTTCGTGTTCTTCCAGCGCCACGATCAGCTGGTTGGGCCACTCGCGCCGCACGCTGGCACGGCGCACCCAGGGCACTGATTCGAACACCCCGCGCACGCTTTCCAGATTGGTCGTGAAGAAATTGCCCTTGATGCGGCCCAGAGTGCCGCTGCGCAGGGTCAGGTAATTCACATGGCGCAGCCCCTTGTCGTCCGCGCTTTCCACCTTGATCGTGCGCAGGTCGAACATGGGACGCTGCGACACCCACCAGACGCCGGCGGCCACGCACACGACAAGAACCGCGGCCAGCAAGCCGTTGGCAGTCGTATTGAGGCTTTTAGCGTCATGCCACATATCAGCGCTGTCCCTTGTGCATTTTCAAGCTTGCGCCGGCGACGATTTCCAGGCACAGGTCTTCATAGCTGGTGCCTTCCGCGCGCGCCGCCATCGGCACGAGCGAATGTCCCGTCATGCCGGGCGAGGTATTCACCTCCAGCAGGAACAGCTTGCTGTCGGCCGCGCGCATCAGCACATCCACTCGTCCCCAGCCTTCGCAGCCGAGCGCACGGTAGGCTGCCAGGGCGATGCGTTCCATTTCGGCCACGATCGCCGGGTCCAGCTGCGGCGGGCAGAAGTACTTGGTGTCGTCCGTGAAGTACTTGTTCTGATAGTCGTAATTACCTTGCGGGGCGACGATTTCAATCGGCGGCAGCGCGCGTGCCGTGGCGCCCTTGCCCAGGATGGCGACGGTGAACTCGCGGCCCGTGATGAATTCTTCGGCCAGCACCGAATCATCGAGGCCGGCGGCGATGTCGTAGGCCGCCTGGAAGGCTGATGCTTCGTTGACCGTCGTGATGCCAATGCTCGAACCTTCATGCGGCGGCTTGACGATCAGCGGCAAGCCCAGTTCCGCTGCCACCTTGGCCAGGTCGGAGCTATCGTCCAGCACCGCGTACTTTGGCGTCGGCAGCTGGTGCATCAGCCAGATCATCTTGGTGTAAACCTTGTCCATGCCCACCGAGCAAGCCATCACGCCGCTGCCCGTATACGGGATACCCAGTTGCTCCAGCGCGCCCTGCAGGCTGCCGTCTTCGCCGAAACGGCCGTGCAGCGCGATGAAGACGCGGTCAAATTGTTCAGCGGCCAGTTCGGCCAGGCTGCGTTCGCCCGTATCGAAACCATGCGCATCCACGCCATGGCTTTTCAGAGCGGCCAGCACGCCCGCGCCGGACATCAGCGACACTTCGCGCTCGGCCGAGCGGCCGCCGAACAGGACGCCGACTTTGCCCAATTGTTTAACGTCGATAGCTGAAGCTTGGTTCACGTCAGTCCTTTACAGTGTGAGATTGATACGTTGTCAGTTGTTGCGGGATGCCGCTGATGGAGCCCGCGCCCATGGTCAGCACGACGTCGCCGTCGCGCGCCACGCTCATGATGGTGTCGGCCATGTCCGTCATGAACTCGACGAAAATAGGTTCGATCTTGCCGCGCGCGCGCAGCGCATGCGCCAGGGCGCGGCCGTCGGCGGCGACGATAGGCGCTTCGCCCGCCGAATACACTTCAGACAGCAGCAGCACATCGGGCGCGCCCAGCACCTTGACGAAATCTTCGAACAGGTCGCGCGTGCGACTGTAGCGGTGCGGCTGGAACGCCAGCACCAGGCGGCGGCCAGGATACGCGGCGCGTGCGGCGGCCAGGGTCACTTCCGTTTCCACCGGATGGTGGCCGAAATCGTCGACCAGAGCGAAGCTGCCGCCGTTCGGTAGCGCCACGTCGCCATAGCGCGTGAAGCGCCGGCCCACGCCGGAAAACTCGGCCAGGCCCTGTTGCGTGGCGCTGTCGGCGATGCCGATTTCGCGCGCGATGGCGATCGCCGAGCAGGCATTTTGCACATTGTGCATGCCGGGCTGGTTCAGCACCACGTCGAGATCAGGATAGCCTTCCTGCAGCACCGTGAAATGCATTTCCAGTCCCACGGCGCGCGCGTTGATGGCGCGCACTTCGGCGTCTTCCGCGAAACCATAAGTGGTGACCGGTTTGGTGACGAAAGGGATGATGGCGCGCACGTGCGGATCGTCGATGCACAGCATGGCGCGGCCATAGAAGGGCAGACGGTGCGTGAACTGCACGAAGGCCTGCTTGAGCTTTTCGAAATCGTGCTCGTAGGTGTCCATGTGATCGGCGTCGATATTCGTGATCACTTCGATCATCGGCGTCAGATTCAGGAACGAGGCATCCGACTCATCGGCTTCGGCCACCAGGTAGTCGCCCGAACCGAGCTTGGCGTTCGCGCCCGCGCTGGTCAGGCGTCCACCGATCACAAAAGTAGGATCCAGGCCGCCCTGCGCCAGCACGGAAGCGACCAGGCTGGTGGTCGTCGTCTTGCCGTGCGTGCCGGCGATGGCGATACCACGCTTCAGGCGCATCAACTCGCCGAGCATCACGGCGCGCGGCACCAGCGGGATCTTGCGCGCACGCGCGGCCGCCACTTCCGGATTGTCTTGCGGGACGGCGCCCGAGGTCACCACCGCATCGGCGTCGCCGATGTTCTCGGCCGCGTGGCCCAGCATGACGGTCGCACCAAGGCTCGCCAGGCGCTGCGTCGCCGCATTGCTGCCCAGATCGGAGCCCGACACCTTGTAGCCCAGGTTGACCAGCACTTCGGCGATGCCGCTCATGCCGCTGCCGCCAATGCCGACAAAGTGGATATTGTTTACTTTATGCTTCACAGAGCTAACCTCATGCCAATTTTTCCAATACGTGTGCGATCGCCTCATTGGCGTCGCGCTTGCCTGCTGCCAGTGCCGCTTGCGCCATCTGCTGGCAGCTGTCTCGCGTCAAGGACGCCAGCAGGGTGCTCAGCGACGCCGCACTCATTTCCGTCTGCGGCAGATGAATCGCCGCGCCCTGCTTCGCCATCCATTGCGCGTTGTCGCGCTGGTGGCTGGTGGTTGACGCCACCAGCGGCACCAGCACGCTGGCCACGCCGGCCGCCGTCAATTCCGACAGGGTGATCGCGCCTGCGCGGCAAATCACCAGGTCGGCCTCGGTATACGCCCTGGCCATATCATCGATGAAATCGACCACATTGGCTTGCACGCCCGCCTGCGCATACGCGGCATGCAGGGCGTCGATATTTTTCTTGCCCGACTGGTGCGTCACCAGCGGGCGTTCGCTCTCCGGCATCAGAGCCAGCGCGGCAGGCAGATTGTCGTTCAGCGCTTTCGCGCCCAGGCTGCCGCCCACCACCAGGATGCGCAGCGGCCCGCTGCGGTCCGCGAAACGGGGCGCCGGCGGCGCCATGGCGAGGATCTCGGCGCGCACGGGATTGCCCGTGACGACGGCCTTGCCGGCGGCGCTGCCGAAATCGGCGGGAAAGCCGAAACACACTTGCTGCGCCAGCGGCACCAGGGTCTTGTTCGACAACAGCAGCGCCGCGTCGGCATTGACCAGCACCAGCGGCACGCCCTTCAGGCGCGCCATCAGGCCGCCCGGCACGGTGACGTAACCGCCCATGCCCATCACCACGTCCGGCTTGCGGCTGGCGATGAAGCGGCGGATGGCAAAAAAGCTGGCCAGCATCCTGAAGCCGCCCTGGATGGTGTGCGCCAGGCCTTTGCCGCGCATGCCGGAAAATTCGATTGCGTCCATGGGAATGCCGCTTTTCGGCACCAGTTCCTGCTCCATGCCGTGGGTCGTGCCCAGCCAGCTCACTTCCCAGCCGCGCGCGCGCATCGTCTGCGCAATCGCCAGGCCCGGGAAAATATGGCCGCCGGTGCCGGCCGCCATGATCATCAGTCTTTTCGTCGTTTTCAAGTTCGTCACGTTGTTCATAGCCGGCCTCCCCGCATCAGGATCCGGTTTTCGTAATCGATGCGCAGCAAAATCGCCAGGCCGATACAGTTAATCAGTACGCCCGTGCCGCCATAACTCATCAAAGGCAAGGTCAGGCCCTTGGTCGGCAGCAGGCCCAGGTTCACGCCCATGTTGATGAAGGTCTGCACGCCGATCCAGATGGCGATGCCTTTCGCGGTCAGGCCGGCAAAGGTCTGGTCGATGGCGATTGCCTGGCGGCCGATGTCGAACGCCCGCTTGATAATCCAGTAGAACATGCCGATCACGATCAGCACGCCCACCAGGCCCAGTTCCTCGCCGATCACGGCCAGCAAAAAGTCCGTATGCGCTTCGGGCAGGTAATGCAGTTTTTCCACGCTGCCGCCCAGGCCCACGCCAAACAGTTCGCCGCGCCCGAAGGCAATCAGCGAGTGCGTCAGCTGGTAAGCCTTGTTCAGCGCATTGTCTTCCTGCCAAGGATCGAGATACGCAAAAAACCGCTCGCGGCGGAATTTCGACAAGGCGATGATGGTGACGAAGATCGCCGTCAGCATGGCGCCGATGCCGCCGAACCAGATGGCGTTGACGCCGCCCAGAAACAGAATGCCCATGGCGATGCAGACGATCACGCCGAAAGCACCGAGATCGGGTTCCATCAGCAGCAGCAGACCGACGAAGCTGACGGCCAGCGCCATCGGCATGAAGCCCTTGGTCAGCTTGTGCATGTATTCCTGCTTGCGCACCGTGTAGTCGGCCGCGTACAGCACCATTACCACCTTCATCAGCTCGGACGGCTGCGGCCGCAGGCCCGGCAGGTTCAGCCAGCGGCGCCCGCCATTGACCGACACGCCCAGGCCCGGTATCAGCACCATCACCAGCAGCACCAGGGTGCCGATGAACAGCCACGGCGCGATCTTTTGCCAGGTGGCGACAGGGATGCGAAACACCAGCGCGGCGACGATGATCGACACGCCGATGAACATCGCCTGGCGCACGACAAAGTAATTGTTCGTGTAGGCGGCAAACTTGCGCGCGTCCGACAGCGAAATCGACGCCGAGTACACCATCACCATGCCCAGCAACATGAGCAGCAGAACCACCCACACCAGCGGCTTGTCATAGTCCATCATCTTCGACTGCCGCGCACGGCTATCCAGCGGCTTGGCAGCCGAGCCGGAACCAAAGCTGAAGGGCAGTTGGAAGGCCATCAGATATCCTGTCCGTTTTCCAGGGCGATGTCGCGCACGGCGTCGACAAACACCTGCGCGCGGTGCGCATAGTTCTTGAACATGTCCAGGCTTGCGCAGGCGGGCGACAGCAGCACGGCATCGCCGGCCAGCGCCAGGCTGCTGGCGCGCTTGACCGCTTCCGGCAAGGTGGCGCAGTCGACGATGTCCACGCCGGCCGGTTCGAGCGCCGCGCGCAAGGCCGGCGCATCGCGGCCGATCAGCACCACGGCGCGCACATAGCGCGACACGGGTTCAGCCAGCGGCGAGAAATCCTGCCCCTTGCCGTCGCCGCCGGCGATCAGCACCAGGCGCTGCTGCGCGCCGCCAAACGCCTTGCCCAGGCCGAACAGGGCCGCCACTGTCGCGCCCACATTCGTGCCCTTGCTGTCGTCGTAGTATTCGACTTCATTCACGGCCGTGATCAGCTCCACCCGGTGCGGCTCGCCCTGGTATTCGCGCAAGCCATGCAGCAGCGGCGCGAATGGCAGGCCGATGGCGCGGCACAGGGCCAGCGCCGCCAGCGCATTCGAGGCATTGTGCTGGCCACGGATTTTCAGCGCATCGGCCGGCATCAGTTTCTTGGCCATCGTCGGCACCGGTTCCGGCGCCGGATCGTTCTTCTTGCGTTTTTTCTCGATCACTTCTTCGCTGGGCACGGCTTGCGCCAGCCAGAAGATGCCCCGTTCATTGACCAGGCCAAAGCTGTCCACGTCAAGCGGCTCGCTCGTGCCAAAGGTGATGGTTTCGGTCAGCGGATCGGCCATGTGCATCACGGCGGCATCGTCGCGGTTCAGGATGCGCACGGTCTGGTCGCCGAAGATGCGCGCCTTGTCGCTCGCATAGGAGGCCATGTCGCCATGCCAGTCCAGGTGGTCCTGCGACAGATTCAGGACCGTGGCCGCATCGGCCTGCAGGCTGAAGGTTGTGTGCAACTGGAAGCTGGACAACTCCAAAATCCACGCCTGGGGCAAAGTGCTGGCGACGGGTTCGGCCACTTCAGCTTCCGCATCCACCGGCTGCGGCGCAGGCTCGGCATCGAGCACTTCGCGCAGCACATCCAGCGCGGCCGGGCTGATATTGCCGGCCACGCGCGTGGCCAGGCCCGCGCGTTCACACAGCAAGCCTACCAGGCTGGTCACCGTCGTCTTGCCATTCGTTCCCGTGATGGCGATGACTTTCGGCGCATAGCCGCGTTCCGCCTTGAGCGCGGCCAGCGCCTGCGCGAACAGTTCGATC
Source organism: Janthinobacterium leeuwenhoeki (assembly GCF_051380795.1). Lineage (NCBI taxonomy): Bacteria > Pseudomonadati > Pseudomonadota > Betaproteobacteria > Burkholderiales > Oxalobacteraceae > Janthinobacterium > Janthinobacterium leeuwenhoeki. The sequence goes on along the minus strand of NZ_JBNYXT010000012.1, from coordinate 82,619 downwards.
TCGCCCCACACGGGGATATTTTTTTCCAAAGCGGCCGGTGCGATTCCAGCCAGTTCGCGCTGCGGCGCCAGGCCGGGACTGACGGCGACGAAGTCGACGCCGTCGAGCAATTCGGCCGTGAAGGCGCCGGCGATGAACTGCGCCTGTGGCACAGCGGCCTGCAACGCGGCCAGGCGCTCCGGGGTTTCCCTTGTATCTGCCACGCGCACGCAGGCACCGCTGCGGGCCAGCCACAGGGCCATGGCCAGCCCCGATTCGCCGAGGCCCAGTACCAGTGCTGTTTTAGCGTCGTACATCATCAGCGCAGCTTCAAGGTGGTCAGGCCGAGCAACACCAGCATCATGGTGATGATCCAGAAACGCACGACAACCTGCGTCTCTTTCCAGCCTTTTTGTTCAAAATGGTGATGCAATGGCGCCATCAAGAAAACGCGGCGGCCCACGCCATAGCGCTTCTTCGTATACTTGAACCAGACGACCTGGATGATCACGGACAGCGTTTCGACGACGAAGATGCCGCCCATGATGAACAGGACGATTTCCTGGCGCACGATGACGGCGACGGTGCCCAGTGCGCCGCCCAGTGCCAGCGCGCCCACATCACCCATGAACACTTTCGCGGGGTGCGTGTTATACCAGAGGAAGGCCAGGCCGGAACCGGCCAGCGCGCCACAGAAGATCACCAGCTCGCCGGCGCCCGGGATGTGCGGGATGAACAGGTAGCGCGCGTACGTGGCGTTACCGGTCAGATAAGCGAACAGGCCCAGGGCCGTGCCCACCATCACGGTCGGCATGATGGCCAGGCCATCCAGACCGTCCGTGAAATTGACGGCGTTGCTGGTGCCAACGATGACGCAATAGGTCAGCGCGATGAAGCCCCACACGCCCAGCGGGTAGCTGATGGTCTTGAAGAACGGGACGATCAGGTCGGCCTTCGGCGGCAAGTCCATGGCGAAGCCCGATTGCACCCAGGCGTAGATCAGATTCCACACCTGGCCCGCATCCGGTTCCGACACAGAGACGGAAAACGCCAGGTAAAACGCGGCGGCGATGCCGATCAGCGACTGCCAGAAATATTTTTCGCGCGAGCGCATGCCTTCCGGGTCCTGGTGCACCACCTTGCGGTAGTCATCGGCCCAGCCGACGGCGCCAAAGCCCAGCGTGACGATCAATACGGGCCAGATGAAGCGGTTCGACAGGTCGGCCCACAGCAAGGTGGAAATGCCGATGGCGATGAGGATCAGCACACCGCCCATGGTCGGGGTGCCGTGTTTTTTCAGATGCGTTTGCGGACCGTCCGTACGCACGGCCTGGCCGACCTTCATGCGCGTGAGCATGCGGATCACGGCGGGACCGGCGCACAGACCGATCAAAATCGCCGTCAGGGTGGCGAAGACGGCGCGGAATGTGATGAAGTTAAAGACCCGCAGTGGGCCAATGTCGTCCTGGAAATAATGAGCGAGCCAGAGCAGCATGATTAGTGAGCTTCCTTGTTATTGTTGTTTGAACCAATCAAATGCTGCACGGCCCGTTCCATCTTCATGAAGCGGGAGCCCTTGATTAATACTGTTGCATCCGAACGGCCGGACAAATGCGCATCAAGCGCCGCCAGCAAACCGTCGAACTGTTCGAAATACTCCACGACCGTGCCTGATTCCTGGCTCGCGGCAGCCTGCGCCGCATTCACCAGATGGCGCGCCAGGCCGCCCGTCGCCAGCACGTGTTCGATGCCTTTGGCGGCGGCGTAGGCGCCGATCTCTTCGTGGAACTGCTGCCCCTGCGTGCCGACTTCGCCCATCTCGCCCAGCACCAGGATGCGCGGTGCCGCGGCCTGCGCCAGCACATCGATGGCCGCGCGCGCCGAATCCGGATTGGCGTTATACGTGTCGTCGATGATGGTGGCGCCATTGGCGGCACGTTTTTTCTGCAGGCGGCCATTCACGGGAGAAAACGCCTCCAGGCCCTGCTGGATATGTTCAATGGCAATGCCGGCGCCAATCGCGCATGCCACGGCCGCCAGCGCATTGCGCACATTGTGGTCGCCCGCCGCCTGCAAGCCGACGAAGAACTGGCGCAAGCTGCCGTCCAGTGCGCGCACGCTGACGAACAGGTCGCTGCCAAAATCCTCGGCCGCGCGGTGCGTGCAACTCACATCCGCCTCTTTCGACAGGCCAAACGTGATGACGGTGCGTGCACCGGCCAGTTCGCGCCACACGGGCGTGAATTCATCGCCATGCGGGAAGACGGCCACGCCGTCGGCGGCCAATGCCGCCAGCGCGGCGCCGTTTTCGCGCGCCACCGCTACCACCGTGTGCATGAACTCCTGGTGCTCGCGCTGCGCATTGTTGACCATCGCCAGCGTCGGCGCGGCGATTGCCGCCAGGCGGGCGATTTCGCCCGGATGGTTCATGCCCATCTCGATCACGGCCGCCTTGTGCTGCTCGCTCAGACGGAACAGGGTCAATGGCACGCCGATCTCATTATTCAGATTGCCGCGCGTGGCCAGGCGAGCTTCTTCGCCAAAGGCCGTCGCCAGGATGGACGAAATCATCTCCTTGACGGTGGTCTTGCCATTGCTGCCGGTGACGCCGATGACGGGCAGGTTGAAACGACCGCGCCAGTCATTGGCGATGCGGCCCAGCGCGACCAGGGTATCGGCCACCACGATGGCGGGCACCTTGCTGCTATCCCAGCCTGCAGGCAGGCGCTCGACCACCACGGCGGCGACGCCGCGCGCAGCTACCTGATCGAGGAAATCGTGGGCGTCGAAATTCGCGCCGCGCAAGGCGACGAAGAGCGAACCGGCTTGGGCATTGCGGCTGTCGGTGGATACGCCGTCAAAAACGGCATTGCCCGTCAGTTGCGCGCCATCCAGCGCTGGCATCAGTTCTGTCAGGGTCGCATGCATGAGGCTATCCATCAGTTCGTCCTCATCATCGTCAGGCGCGCGGACAGGGCCAGCTGCGCATGGTCGGCATCGGAGAACGGCAGTTTCTTGCCCTTGATTTCCTGGTACGGTTCATGGCCCTTGCCCGCCAACAGGATCACGTCCGGCTTGGCGGCATGCTTGACGGCTGACAAAATGGCACCGGCACGGTCTTCGATGGCCTGCGGCTGCGGACCGTCGGCACGCATGCCGGCGACGATCTGCGCGATGATGGCGTGCGGATCTTCGCTGCGCGGATTGTCGCTGGTGACCAGCACGTGATCGGCCAGTTGCGCGATGGCGCCCATCTGCGGACGCTTGCCCGGATCGCGGTCGCCGCCGCAGCCGAACACGCACCACAACTGTCCGCCCCGCTCCTGCGCCACCTGGCGCAAGGCGGCCAGGGTTTTTTCCAGTGCGTCCGGCGTATGCGCGTAATCGATGACGACCATCGGCGCTTCCTGGCCGCCCACCTGCTGCATGCGGCCGGGGGCCGGCTGCAGGGATTCGATGCCGTCGATGGCCGCGCGCAGGCCGGTGCCGTGCGCCAGCAAGGCGCCCAGCACGGCCAGCGCATTGCTGATATTGAAGTGGCCCACCAGTTGCGTCTTGACCAGTGCCACACCCAGCGCGCATTCCAGGTGGAAGTCGGTACCGGCATGGCGGCTGCGGAACTGGCTGGCGCGCAGCATCAGCACACCCGGCAGATCGGGCAGAGTTGCCGCATCCTGCAGGGTGTAGCCGATGACAGGATACTCACCCGCCAGCTTGCCTTCCACATGGCGCGCCAGGCGCAAGCCCATGGCGTCATCCAGGTTGATGACGGCCGTTTTCAGGCCGGGCCAGTCGAACAGCTTGACCTTGGCCGCCTCGTAGGCCGCCATGTCGCCATGGTAGTCGAGGTGGTCGCGCGTCAAATTGGTAAACATGGCCACGTCGAAATGCATGCCGGCCGCGCGGTCCTGGTCCAGGCCGATCGACGACACTTCGATGGCGACGGCCTTGGCGCCGGCGTCACGCATGGCAGCGAGTTTGCGCGCCAGCAGCACGGCGTCCGGCGTGGTATAGCCGGTGACGTCGAATTCGATGGCGCCGCGCGGCTTGCACAAGCCTACGCCCAAAGTCCCAATGACGGACGAGGTGTCACCTAGGCGCGCCAATGCCTGCGCCAGCCATAGCGCGCAGGAGGTTTTGCCATTCGTGCCCGTCACGCCAGCGCTGAACATGGCGCTGTCGGGCATGTCGTAGAAAGCATGCGCCACGGGGCCGGCCAGGCGTTTCAGGTCGCTGACCAGCAGGTGCGGCACGCTCCATGCGGCGTTCCATTCGACGGCATCATGCACGATGGCGGCGGCGCCCTGCTCAATGGCGGCGGCGATGAAATGCGTGGCGCCCGCGTAGGCGAAAAACACGTCGCCGCGCTGCACGCGGCGCGAATCGGACGTCAGCTGCCCGGACGGGGCAGCCGTTTTGATCCACAAACTGATGTCTTGTATGGTCATGAGTGACTTCACATGGCCTCCGGGCCGGCATTGGCCGGGACCACGATTTCGGTAACGGAGGAATCAGGCGGTACGTTCATCGCGCGCAGCGCGTTGGTCGCAATCGCCGCGAAAGCGGGAGCGGCAACCTGGCCACCATAGTGGGCAGGTCCGGTCGGTTCATCGATCATCACGGCAATGATGAAGCGCGGCGCCGACATCGGCACCATGCCCACGAAAGAGCCGATGTATTTGCGCGGCATCGCATAGCGGCCGTTTTCCACTTTGTACGCGGTACCCGTCTTGCCGCCCACGCGGTAGCCGGCGACCTGGGCGCGCTTGGCCGAGCCGTGCGCGCCGGAGACCACGAGTTCGAGCATGGCACGCATTTCGGCGGCCGTCTTCGGCTTGATCACTTGCTGGCCCACGGGCAGTTCATTGACCTTCTGGAACGACAGGGGAATCGTGTCGCCGTCGCGCGCGAACATCATATAAGAGCGCGCCAGCTGAATCAGCGACACGGAAATGCCGTTACCGTAGCTCATGGTGGCTTGCTCCACCGGGCGCCACGATTTATACGGACGCACGCGGCCGGCCACGGCGCCGGGGAAGCCCCATTTCGGCTGCTGGCCGAAGCCCACCTTGGTAAACATTTCCCACATTTCCTGCGACGGCATGCCCAGCGCGATTTTCGATGTGCCGATGTTCGACGACATTTCGATGATCTCGGAGACATTGATCACGCCGTGCGGCTTGGTGTCGGTGATCGTGCGGTCAGCGATGGTGTAGCGGCCCGGGCCCGTGTCGATCAGGGTGGTCGGCTTGACCCGGCCCGTGTCGAGCGCCAGCGACACCGTGATCGGTTTCAGGGTCGAACCGGGTTCAAAGGTATCGGTCATGACGCGGTTGCGCAGCTGCTGGCCCGTAAGCTTGCGGCGGTCGTTCGGGTCGTAGCTGGGGTAATTGGCCAGGGCCAGCACTTCGCCAGTGTGCACGTCGAGCACCACGGCGCCGCCAGCCTTGGCGTTGAATTTTTCCACCGCTTCCTTCAACTGCGTGAAGGCGATGTACTGGATCTTGCTGTCGACGGACAGGGTCAGATCCTTGCCATCATGCGGTTCGTGGATGAAGCCGATGTCTTCGACGATGTGGCCCAGGCGGTCCTTGATCACGCGGCGGCTGCCGGTGGTGCCGACGAGGGTCTTCTGCTGCGCCAGTTCCATGCTTTCCTGGCCAACGTCTTCCACATTGGTAAAGCCGACCACGTGGGTCATCACTTCGCCCTGTGGATAAAAGCGCTTGTACTCCTTGCGTTCGTCGATGCCGTCGATACCCAGCTTGGAAATCTTGTCGGCTACGTCCATCTCGACCTGGCGCTTCAGGTAAACGAAGCTGCGGTCCGAATCGAGCTTCTTGCGCAATTCGTTGACGTTCATTTCCAGCAGGCCGGCCAGCGCATTGATTTTCTCGGGCGACGCCTGCAGCACGTCGTCGGGAATGGCCCAGATGGCTTTCACGGGCACGGACGAGGCGAGCACCTGGCCATTGCGGTCGGTGATCTTGCCGCGCGTCGCCGGCAATTCCAGCGTGCGCTCATAGCGCGCCTTGCCCTGTTTTTGCAAAAACTGCGTCGACACGCCCTGCAGCCACAGGGCGCGCGCGCCCAGGCCGGCGAAAGCGAAGAACAGCAGGAACAGCACGACGCGCGAACGCCAGACGGGCAGGCGCACCGCCAGTACGGGGTTCTTCGAGAATGGCACGCCTTTCGATGCCGCCACCCGGCCGTTGCTGTTACCGCCCAGCTTCATTATTCGCCCTCCGTCAGGTATTGCGTACGCGCCGCCGTCAGCGGCGTCATGCTCAGGTCGCGCCGTGCGATCGATTCGATGCGTTCATGCTTGCCCAGAGTGGACTGGTCCAGCTGCAGTTGCGCCCAGTCGATGTCGAGCTGGCGCGACAGCGCTTGCGCGCGCTCCAGGTCGATCAGCAGGTGACGCGACTGGTACTGCGCGTTCACCAGCGACAGGCCGCAGCACACCAGCAGGGCCGACAGCACGACACACAGCTTGCCAGTCATCGGGAGCCGCCACGAACTGGGATGGGCAAACGCTGCGCCACGCGCATCACGGCCGAACGCGAACGGGGATTGCCCTCGATTTCGGCGTCGGACGGCTTCATTTTCGAAATCAGCTTCATTTCCGGCTGCGGCAAGTCGACCGCGCGGATCGGCAGGCGGCGGTCAGGCTGCTCCACGTTCGCCTTCGAGGCGAAGAAGCGCTTGACCATGCGGTCTTCCAGCGAGTGAAAGCTGATCACGGCCATGCGCGCGCCGGGCGCCAGGCAGGCATACGCCTGATTCAGGCCGATCTCGAGATCCTCGAGCTCTTTGTTAATGAAAATGCGTATGGCCTGAAAGGTGCGGGTAGCGGGGTCCTTACCCTTCTCGCGGGTCTTGACGGCGCCTGCCACGATGCCGGCAAGCTGTCGTGTGCTTGAAATTGGCTGGACTGCCCGGCCAGCAACAATCGCCTTTGCAATCTGAAAAGCAAACCGTTCTTCCCCATAATCGCGTATCACTTTCTCTAAATTCTGCTCGGTCTCCACCGCCAGCCATTCGGCCGCGGAGATGCCGCGCGTGGTATCCATGCGCATGTCCAGCGGTCCGTCGTTGCGGAAGCTGAAACCGCGCGCCGCGTCGTCGACCTGCGGCGACGAGATGCCCAGGTCGAGCAAAATGCCATCGACCTGCTGCACGCCACGTTCGGCCAGGCTGGCCGTCATGGTGGCAAAGCTGTCGTGGACGATCTGGAAACGGGGGTCGCCGATCTGTTCGGCCGTGGCGATGGCCTGCAAGTCCTTGTCGAAGCCGATCAGGCGCGCGTCGGGCGCCAGGCGCGACAAGATCAAACGGCTATGACCGCCGCGGCCAAACGTGCCGTCGACATAAATGCCGTGCGCGCGGTCGCCCGACAGGTCGAGCGCATCGACCGCTTCATCGAGCAGCACCGTGCGATGCTGAAATTCCGGCACCGTGAGTTGTGTCATTACGGAGCCTTAGAAAGAAAAATTGGAAAGTACATCGGGAGTGCCGGCATCGATCGCCTGCTGTTCTTTGTCGGCCAACTTGGCGGCATCCCATATTTCAAAGTGGCTGCCCATGCCGATCATCATGACTTCGCGCGCCAGCCCGACGGCGTTGCGCAATTCAGGCGAGATCAGCACGCGGCCGGCCGAGTCCAGCTCGACGTCAACGGCGTTGCCGAGGAAGATGCGCTGCCAGGCGCGCGCCGACATGGGCCAGGCGGCGATTTGCTGGCGGTGGCTTTCCCACACGGGACGGGGGAAAAACAGCAGGCAGCCATCGGGGTGTTTGGTGAGTGTCAAACGGCCTTCGCATTGAATCGCCAGCGCGTCACGGTGCTTGGCAGGGATAGACATCCTGCCTTTGGCATCGAGATTGATTGCGGACGCGCCTTGAAACACGGAAGACCTTTTTGAGCTTGGATTGCGACGCTTGCGCATCACGATGAAAAGGGAAAATTTCCCACAAAAACACACTTTTTCACACAGTTGCCCACTTTAGAGGAAGCAAAGATAGTGGTCAAGCGGTTTCCGATTGGCAAAACAGGAATTTTATTAATGAAATTAAGGACTTAGCGCATATCGTTGAAGGAGTCTCAAATTAAAATATATCGATAAATTAGATACTTATGAAAGATAGTGAATGTGCTACCTCATCTGCACACATGTGTTTTCCTACCGTAAACATCGAAAAAAACGAAATCGAAAAATTGAATTTTTTACAGTTAGTTGACACATGACAATAGTTTCGTCATCCGGACACAACAGCAATCAGCCACCGAAAAAGACTTGGTTTAAAGCAAAAGAAAAGCACCCATGACGCGTATCGGCCCTGTTTTCCGGGGCTGGCCTGTCACAGGAAAATTATTTTTGCAAGGCAGCAATTAATTGTAACCAAGAAACTTTAACCAATTATTCATCTTTAGTTGTATATACAACTTTATCTCGAATGCTATATTTTTGGAAACAAAAAAAGCCCCGTTGCGGGGGCTTTTTGGCGGCGCGCAGCAAGAAAAACACTGCCGCCGATATACTCCCTGACAAGCCAGGGAACAGGAATTCAAGTGAAGCAGGCCGGTAGGCCGGATTTTGTTACGGCGCCTTCCCTTGCAGGTTGGCGCTATGACAGTCATTCCTCTAGGCGCCAGATTACTCGGGCGCTCAAGCTTTCTACCCGCACGCTCCGCGAGCAGCATCATCGCGTGCCTATTTGAAATTGCACCAGGTGGAGGTTACCGCGTTTCACCGTAACTTAATACGCTCGTCTCTGTGGCCCTATTCCTCGCCTTATACCTTGCGGCTTTCGACGGACGGCCGTTAACCGTCACCCCGCTCTATGGAGTCCGGACCTTCCTCCCGCCAGCACATTGCTGCGCCAGCCAGCGACTGTCTGGCCTGCTTCACCCGCCATTGTACCGCGCTGCAGCATGTTTCTGCAAAAAGGCCTGTGCAGGCCCCTCGCCCCCCTGCCCGGGGGATTGTGTAATTCGGTGTCGCCATTTCAAAAGCCGGGCCAAATCGGCTCACATAGAATGAGGCAAGCTGCTTGCATGCAGGCGCATGCGCACCGCTTGCCCCACTTCTTTGCCACCCACTAGAATATAAAGAGCCGAACATGACGCAACAACCCCGTACCGGCGGCCAGATCCTGGTCGATGCCCTGCAGATCCACGGTGTCGACACCGCCTTTGGCGTGCCTGGCGAAAGCTACCTCGACGTACTCGACGCCCTGCACGATTCGGGCATCCGCTTCATCATCAACCGCCAGGAAGGCGGCGCCGCCTTCATGGCCGAAGCCTACGGCAAGCTGACGGGCAAGCCGGGCATCTGTTTCGTCACGCGCGGACCGGGTGCCACCAACGCCTCGATCGGCGTGCACACGGCGTACCAGGATTCCACGCCGATGATCTTGTTCATCGGCCAGGTGGGCAATGATTTCGTCGACCGCGAAGCGTTCCAGGAAATCGACTACCGCCGCATGTACGGCCAGATGGCCAAGTGGGTGGCGCAGATCGACCGCGCCGAGCGCATCCCCGAATACCTGGCGCGCGCCTTCCAGGTGGCCACTAGCGGGCGTCCCGGCCCCGTCGTGCTGGCCCTGCCGGAAGACATGCTCATTTCCATGGCGACGGTGGCCGACACGCGCGCCTACCAGCCGGTGCAGGCGGCGCCATCGGACGCCCAGCTGCAGCAGCTGCGCGGCATGCTGGCCGGCGCGAAGCGGCCGCTGGTCTTGCTGGGCGGCACCACCTGGACCCCGCAAGCGTGCGCCGACCTGCAGCTGTTCGCGGAAAGCAACCACCTGCCCGTCGCCTGCGCCTTCCGTTTCCAGGACTTGCTCGACAATGCCCACCCGAACTACATCGGCGACGTCGGCATCGGCATCAACCCGAAGCTTGCCGCGCGCGTGAAAAATGCCGACCTGGTCATCGCCATCGGCCCACGCCTGGGCGAAATGACGACGGGCGGCTACACGCTGTTCGACTCGCCCGTGCCGCGCCAGCGCCTGGTGCACATCCATACGGATGCCGAGGAGCTGGGCAGCGTTTACCAGGCCGAACTGATGATCAACAGCGGCATGCCGCAAGTGTGCGCCATGCTGGTCGCCATGGCACCCGTAGACGCTTCCGCATGGAAACAGTCGCCGGCCGAAGCGAAGGCCGAACTGGCTGCCTATCAGGAGCAGCCGCCCATCTTCCAGGATGGCCAGGCGCCGCTGGACCTGTGGCAAGTGACGCAGGAAATCATGGCGCAAGTGCCGGCGGACACCATCCTGACGAACGGCGCCGGCAATTATGCCTCGTGGGCGCACCGCTTTTATCGCTATGGCGGCATGCGCACGCAGCTGGCGCCGACGAATGGCGCCATGGGCTACGGCGTGCCGTCCGGCGTGGCGGCGAAGATCGTGCATCCGGAGCGCACCGTGATCACCTTTGCCGGCGATGGCGAATACATGATGAATGGCCAGGAACTGGCCACGGCCGTGCAATACCAGGCGGGCGTGGTCATCATCGTCTTCAATAACCAGATGTTCGGCACCATCCGCATGCACCAGGAACGCGACTACCCGGGCCGCGTGTCGGGCACGACCCTGCACAACCCGGATTTTGCGGCGCTGGCGCAAGCGTATGGCGCGCATGGCGAAGTGGTGAATACGACAGCAGAGTTCGCTCCCGCCCTGCAGCGCGCGCTGGCGCACGCCAAGGCCAACAACTTGCCGGCCCTGATCGAACTGCGCTACGACGGCAACCTGATCACGCCGAACGCCACTCTGGCCACCATCCGCGCCACGGCGGAAAAGGCGCAGGCGGCCAAATAAGCCGCTTGCAAGCCGAGAAATAACAAAGGCCCGGTCGATACCGGGCCTTTGTCTTTTTGATAGCAGCAATCGTTCAGGCAGCGGGCGCTGGTGCGCTTTCCTCGGCAGGCACTGCTTCGGCCGGCACTTCCGGCACCGGTGGGCATGGCGTGCAATGTTTCAGGGGGCGGCCGAAATCGCGCACGCGGCTCAGTTTCATGGGCATGCGCACGTTGCCGCCGCAGTAATCCCCCTCCAGGGTCAGGGTCTGCCCATCCCTGGAAAATTTGCCGACAATGGTGCGCTCTTCACTGTCGGCGCCGGCGATGGTGAAGTCGAAGGCGCCCGTAGCGGCATCCAGGTTGACATCGCTGGCCACGATAGGCCAGCTAAGGGCGCCAGCCGTGAATTCATAGATGACGGAATCGGCTTCGGCAAAGCGGTGCAGGGTGACGCGCTGGCCGCCGATTTCGCCGCTATCCTTTTGCAGGCACAGGTCAGAGTAGACGGCCACGCCATAGCGCTCCAGTCCGGCCGGCTTCTTGCTTTTGACGGCAGCGGCAGCTGCGCCCGTGGCGCCAGCGAAAAACAACGCGCCCAGCGCGGCCAGCAGGGCGGCCAGGCGCGGCGAGGTGAGTGAATACATGGCATTCCTTTACTTGAGTAACGGCGCCATTATAACTGGCGCCGCACATGCAAAAACGCGCCGCCAGGCCGAAGCCAGACAGCGCGTTTCCTTGCTTGCCAACACCCCCGGAGGGATGCTGACAGCGGTACTAAGCTTCGCTTGCGCGAATATTAGAACGAGTGACGAACACCAACGTTGAAGGCTTTGTCGCCCGTACCGACGTTGCTGTTGTTGCCAACAGTGTAGCCAGCGTTGTTTTTGTTCTTGATCTTGGCGTACGAAGCGTAGGTGCTCGTGCGCTTCGACAGAGCATAGGAGTAACCCAGTGCCCATTGATCAGCATCAGCGTTAGCAACGGTTTTGTCGTTCGTGCGAATGAACGAAGCCATTACGGTGCCAGCTGGGCCAACAGGTACGGTTGCGCCGACCAGGATGTTGTTGCTGTCGGCGCTAGGAGCTGCCGATGCTTGGGTCAGGCTGTAAGCAAAACGGTCTTCGTTGTTGTGCTTAGCGCTGTTTTGGCCTTTGTTCACGCCGTATGCGACGAAAGCTTTAGCAACTGCGAAGTCGTAGTTAGCTGCAGCCAACCAGTTACGGCCGCTGCCAACTTCGGTCGTTGCGCTGTCGTTAGCGGTGTTGTTGTATGCCAGACGAGCATTCAAAGGACCGTTCGAGTAACCAACCGACGCGCCAATTTTACGGCCGATTTTGTTCGACTCAGCTTGCTCGCCGAAGGTGTAAGCTACGTCAGCGTCAAAGCCGCTGAAGTTTGGCGAGGTGTACAGCACGGTGTTGCTGGTGCGGGTGTTCGCTGGGAACAAGTTTTTAGCGGAACCAGCGTAACCAGCTGCGAATGGATCAGCAACTTTCGACAGGGTGTTGTACCAAGGCGTGTATTGACGACCCAGGGTCAGGGTACCGGTCGTTTTGCTGCTCAAGCCTACGTAGGCTTGACGGCCGAACAGGCCTTCGTCTTTACCTTGCGCGCCGGAGTCAACGTTGAAACCCGATTCCAACAGGAACAGTGCCGACAGGCCGCTGCCCAGATCTTCGGTGCCTTTGAAGCCCAGACGGGAAGCCGAAGCAACGCCGCTGTCCAGTTTGTTAACGTTGCCTTTAACACCGCCGCGCTCGCTGACGAAACCAGCGTCAACGGTACCGTAGATAACAACGCTCGATTGAGCTTGGGCTACGCCAGTGGCTGCTGCCAGGACTGCCAGGGTGATCAGAGTTTTTTTCATTGCGATTTCCTTTAATTTTGAAGCAAAAAGTAATACAGCCTATGCATCTCGAGCTGCGCTCTAACAGAGCGCTTTTTATGAGTGAGGGCAAGGTCTCCACCTGCCACATTGCTGTTCCGGTCAGGGGAACAATTCATATCGGTATCGGCACGCTATTGCACCGATAAGCTTGAAGGCTGCACAGCGACCGTAATTCATGCGCCGGTTCGGTGCTCAAAGGGCACCGGAAGCGGCACTATAACGACCGTTTCACATTCCATCAAGTTCCAACATGTTACTTCCGGTACCAGGCCACGTGCTTTTTCAGGCATCCCGACCATCGCCAACCGTACTACGCGACAGAGCCACTGCCCCTTGCCAACCAATGCATTGGCCTGATTGACCATTCCATCATAGCGCATGCCTTGTCGACACCCGTTGTATTAGTGCAACAGTATCAAGCGCATGATTAAAACATCAACATGCTTTACCCATCATTCGCCCTGCATGATTTACGCGACAAAGCGCACAATTTGTCAGGCGATAATGGATAAACGGGACGAAGCATACACGGCATCGCCAATGTTTGCTGCCGGATGGCCAAAAATGGGAAATAATGTGCTCTATTTTGGTGCGTTGCCGCATTATTCAGGGGCGTAGGCGGCTTTTTCGACGTCGGTGCGCGCGGCGGAAAAATAGGCAGAGTATCAACACAATTACTGACTTTGCGGTAATTTAAATTGCTCGCATAGAAAGGTTTTCCATGTTTTGCAGCCAACTCTTCAGAAACACACCTAGAACGGATGAGGACGACTTTTGCTTGCAAATTGCGCATCATTTGAAACAATTTCTTACAATGTTGCCTTCTCAATATTTCGACATATTTGTGTCAAAAAAACGACACATTGAGCGAAATCAAGTTTTCGCAGCCCCCATTCCGCACAATTTACTTTTTCTTTTTCGCATTTTTTGCTCAAAAGCATCAGAAAACACGCTCAACGCTGGCTGGCGCGCCGGAGCATGCGCATGAAAGGGCCCAGCACCGGCAATTTTTCATACAGCTCTTCCGCCGCATCCCAATAATCGCGGTGCAATACCACCCTTCCCTGTGTATCGAAACGCACATGTGTCGCGCCACGAATACATTGTTCGCCGGATACCAGGCGTTTCATACGGAAGCGGAACTCCCACGTCAGGAACGCTTGCTCCCCCTGCCCCAGGCTTTCCAGCACGACAAACCGGGGTGCATCGACTTGCACGAACATGTGCTCGAAGATGGCCAGGATGGCGGCATGCCCCACCACCTGATTGAACGGGTCCTTGAAATGGGCTTCTGGCGCATACACGGTGGCCAGCTGGGCCAGGCTCTCGATGCTCAGGTGCTCATAAAACGCCACCAGGCGCGCCAGCGCACCTTCCATGGTTGCGCTCATAGGCCCGTCACCTTGCGGATCAGCCAAAAATAGACGCGGTACGGCAACAGCCGCGCCAGGCGCATGCTATTGGTAAAGCGCTTCGGGAAATGGATGTGAAACTGCCCCCGCTCGATGCCGTCGAGCATGGCGGCGGCCGCGGCCTGCGCCGTCATCAGGGCCGGCATGGTGAAATCATTGTCCGCCGTCAAGGGCGTGGCCACGAAACCGGGATTGATCTGATACACGCCGATGCCGCGCGGATGCAAATCCAGGTACAGCGACTCCGTCAGGTTGATCAGCGCCGCCTTGCTGGCGCCATATGCGAGCGCCTTGGGCAAGCCACCATAGCCGGCTACCGAGCCGACAATGCCGATGCCGCCGCTGCCCTGGCGCAACAGCCACGGCAAGGCCTGTTCCAGGCAATTGAAGACGCCGCCCACATTCAGGGCCAGCAAGCCCTGGGCGGCTTCCAGGTCAAAGCTATCGGCGCGCATGGCCTGATAGCCGCCAGCGACTACGAGTATCAGGTCAATATGCGGCCACTGCTGCATGAGTTCGGCACAGACGGCCCGCAGCTGCGGCGGCTGGGTGATATCGAGCGGCAATGCCTGCGCCAGCGGGTGCCCCTCGCATAGCCGTTCGAGGCTGGCGCGGTGGCGGGCTGACAAGGCTACGCAGGCGCCCTGTTCCAGCAACAAGGTGGCGCAGGCGGCGCCGATGCCGCTGGAAGCGCCGATGACCCACACGCGCTTGCCGGCCCAGCTGGTGATCTTGCGATTCATGGGCTCGCCTGTGGTGGACGCTTGCTGAACGATAAAGTAACGGCGCCCAGGCTGAAGCCGAACTTGCTCATGGCAGCGCGATTGAGCATGACCTTATCATCCATCAGGAACATCCAGTCCTCGAAGTCGACGTGGTAGACCGTGCCATCGACGGGCAGCGCCAGCACGTATTGCCAGCGCAAGGCATTGCCGGCCACTTCGCCGATGGCCTCGCCGATCACATCGGGCGCCGTGCCGATGAAGCGCCCGGGCGCCGTCTTGCGCAAGGTCCACACGCGCCGTTGTTTGCTTCCGTCCGAATACGTGAAGTCTTCATCCAGGGTGCCAATCTCGCCCGCCCAGCTGGCCCGCATCACCACGGTGAAACGCTTGACTACCTTGCCGGAGCGGTCCTGGAAGATGCCGTGGGCGTCGAGCGTGCCGTTGAAGTACTGCTGCAGATCCAGTACGGGCAGTTCCTGCGCGTACGTGGCGGGCAAGGGCGACGTGGAGCAGGCGGTCAGCGCCAGCAACAAGGCGGCGGCCGTCAGGCCGCGCCGGCAGCATTTCATGAGGTACATGGTCGGTTCTCCCCGGGTTCACTATATATATGTTGTAGAGGCGCGCGCCACAGCAGCAGCGCCGCCAGCAGTTTCAAAGCGCAGGGCAGCAAGGCGTAGGCCGCCGTCAGGGCCGGCAAGCCACCGCTGCTGCTGCCCGGCACATACCCGAGCCAGGCCAGCAGGGGCAAGGCGATGCCGGCCGCCAGGGCTAGGCTCATCTGCACGCCCCAGTTCCACCAGCCGAAATACGCCGCCTCATGCCGCCCGGCATGGCCGGCCGCGCCGATCAGCCCTGCCAGCAGGGCCGGCGGCAAGGCCAGGTCGGCGCCCAGCGCCAGGCCCGACAGCAGGCAGATACTGGCAAAGCCCCAGGCGGCGCCCGCGCCCAGGCCATACGCCCAGACAAACACGGCCGCGGCCAGCAGCATGGCGCCGCCCCAGGCGCGCGCTTCGCCAAAGCGGCGCGCCAGGGCTACCCACACAGGCATCGAGGCGGCCGCCGCGCAAAAGTAGACGATCAGGAACGCTCCGGCGTAATGGCCCAGGCGCAAGTAATCGGTGGCAAAGAACAGGAACAGGGTGGCGGGGATGGCGGCCGCCACGCCGTTGACGAGCAGGACGGCAAACAGCCAGCGAAACGCGCGCTGGCGAAATGGCAGGCGCCAGGCGCCAGCGGGCAGCGCCTCCATGCCTTGGCGCAAGGCCGGACGCGGCGCGCGCGCCAGCAGCAGCGCGCCCGCCGCCAACAGGCAGACGGCAAAGGCCAGCGACAAGCCGTCATAGCCGAGCACGGAAGTCAGCCCCGCCGCCAGGATCACGCCGAGCAAGCCGCAGCCTTCGCGCACGGCCGCCACCCGCGCCCGCTGCGCGCGCGCCTGGCTCAGGGCCGCGCCCCAGCTCTGGTGCGCGATGCCGGCCAGGCCATAGGCCGCATACACGAGCAGCAAGGCGGCCAAAAACCAGGCCAGGGTGGCCGCTTGCGGCATGGCCGGTGGGTGGAACAGGGCGCCGAAGCCCAGCAGCAGCAAGGGTAGCGACGCAGCGACATAGATGGCATAGCTGCGTCCGCCCCGCGCCATCCAGGCACCGAGGGCAGGATCGATGAAGGCGGCGGCGATGCGTGCTGCCAGCAGCACGGCGCCGATCTGCGCCAGGTCAAGACTGCTGCGCTGCGCATAAAACGGCGCAACATATATATAGATGGGCAGCGCCAGCATGGCCAGCGGCAAGCCGAACAGGCCATAACTGAACAAGGCAGGCAAGGTCAAGGCGCTGGCCCCGGCAGTCATGGCAGCGGCGCCGCATTCTGCAGCAAGGCCGCGCGCAGCTTCGGCGCCGTGGTCGACGGCGACAGCCAGATGGCAAAGAAGGCGCGCGCAAAGTCGCCATCGCTGACATCGGCCAGCACTTTGCCATCCAGATAAAAACGCACGCCGGGCGCGATGCCGGCCCGGTAGGCGCCCGCGATGCGCTGGTCTTCCTTGACGTCAGGAAAGATGCGCTGCATGGTGGCCAGCCAGGCCAGGCGCTGCTCCGGCGTGCCGGCGCCGACTTTCTGCATCTGTTCATAACTTGCTTCGGCGATCTTCTTGCCGTCGAGCGCACGCGCGTAGCGCAATTCCAGCGCGAACGGCGCCGTTGCCGACGCCGCGCCCTGGTAGCCGTTCGCGCCCACCCAGAGTTGCGCCCGATAAATACGCATGCCGAACCACGTGTATTCGCCTTCGCCCGCCAGGCGGGCCTCGGGCACGTCGGCAGCGATAAAGGCAGGCGGCGCGGCCATGGCGCCGGACATGCTCAACGACAGCACAACAGTGGCAAGCAGGCGGCGCATGGTCAGTCCTTGATCAGAGTAAATTGCATCACATCCGTATTGTGCGCCTGGAAGGCGGCCTCGCAATACGCGAGGTAAAACTCCCAGGTCAGCAGGAAACGGCCATCGAAACCCTGCTTTTCCAGCGCCGTGCGCTGGGCCAGGAAGCTGGCGCGCCACTGGCGCAAGGTTTCCGCGTAATCGAGGCCAAAGCGGAAAGCGTCTTCCACGCGCAAGCCCTGTGCCTCGGCGGCGCGGCGAAACTCGGCCGGCGAAGGCAGCATGCCGCCCGGGAAAATGTACTGTTGAATAAAATCCGTGCTCTTGCTGTAGCGCTCGAACAGTTCGTCGGCAATGACGATGGTCTGGATGCAGGCACGTCCGCCCCGCTTCAGGTTGCGCGCCACGCACTCGAAATAGCCGGGCCAGTAGCTTTGCCCCACGGCTTCGAACATCTCGATCGAGGCGATGGCGTCGTACTGGCCGTGGCTGTCGCGGTAGTCGCACAGCTGCAAGTCGGCCTGCCCTGCCAGCCCCGCATCCTGCAGGCGCTGGCGCGCATACGCAAGTTGCTCGGACGACAAGGTCAGTCCCGTCACGTGGACGCCGTAATCGCGCGCCGCCGTTTCCGCGAAACCGCCCCAGCCGCAGCCAATTTCCAGCACGCGCGCCCCTTGCTGCAGTTGCAACTGGTCGGCGATGCGCGCGTATTTCGCCCCCTGCGCCGCTTCCAGGCTGGCGCCTTCACTAAACAGGGCGCTCGAATACGTCATCGATGGATCCAGCCACAGCTGATAAAAGGTGTTGCCGATGTCATAATGGGCGTGGATATTCTTCTTGCTGCCGGCGCGCGAATTGCGGTTGAGCAAATGCCGAGCCTTGTAGACGAGGTTGCCCCACCAATTGCCGTAGATCAAGGACTCTATGTGCGCGCGGTTGCGTATCATCAGCTCGATCAAGCCCGGCAAATTGTCCGTGCGCCAGTCGCCGGCGATGAAGGTTTCCGCAAAGCCGATGTCGCCAGAGCGCAGGACGGCCGCACACAAACGCCAATTGTGCAAATCCAGCGTGACGGGGTGGCTGCCATCGCCGCACAGCAAGATACTGCCGTCCGGCGTACGCAGGCGCAGGGCGCCATATTGCAATTTTTGCAGCAAGCGCACAATCATGCGCGCGCTAGCTGGCATGTCCAGATGATCATGCACATGCTCGGGAGTGGCGCTGCTGCGCGCATGCATGCCGGTCGGCAGGGAATCGGAGCTCATCGGGACACCTTTTCTTGTGGAGGGTGGGGTTTGCTGAAAAACGGCACGCGGCGCAGCCACAGGCGCAAGGCTTGCCAATGGATGCGCGCCATCACGCCAAACGTCATCAGGGGATAGCGCAGCAAGGCCCAGGCGATGGCGCCATCGCGCAGCGGCTGCGCCGTGCCGGACAAGCTCGTCTGCAGCAGCGGGCCGTCGAGGTCGTCGTAATCGACACGGGCCAGGTGGCGCTCACCGCCCTGTTCGCTATTGCGCAGGAAACGGAAGCGATAGTGTCCTTCCACCTTGCAAAACGGCGACACGTGGAAAATTTTCTTGGCGGCCAGTTCGCTGCCATACGCGATGGCGCCGCCCTGCTCGAGCAAATACAGGTGGCGTTCGCCAAAGGTATTGCGCACATCGCAGACCACGGCGCGCAACGCGCCATCCGGGCGGTGGCAAAACCAGAAGCTGACGGGATTGAAGACATAGCCGAACATGCGCGGCATGGTTTGCAGCCAGATCTCGCCGCCCGCGTCCAACACGCCATGCTGGTGCAGCAAGCCATCGATCCAGTCCAGCAGCGGCGTCGCGCCATCGCCATGGTCGCTGTCGCGGAAGGACAGCACATTGGCGCCGTTGCGCGAAATCAAACGGGCAGGAAAACCGTGCGTACCCAGGCTGCGCAGGGGCAGGCGCAGATAAAACATGCCGTAAGCAAAAGCATGCGCGCGCGGCCTCGACCGCGCATGGCGCACCCGTCCCAGACACAGCTGGGGCTGCGGCGGCACGGGCGGCGCTGGATCACGCGGCATGGCCAAGCTCCGCCGACGCCAGGCCATTGAGCGCTTGCGCCACGGCCAGGCCCGACTTCAAGCCGTCTTCATGGAAGCCGTAGCCCGTCCAGGCGCCCGCGAACCACGTATGCTGCGTGCCCTGGAAACCGGCCAGGCGCGCCTGGGCGGCAATGGCCGCGCCATCGAACACGGGGTGGGCATACGAAAACTCGTCGAGGATGGTCGATGGATCGGGTTCGTCGAGCGGATTGAGCGAAACGATGACGGGCGTGGTGAACGGCAGCGGCTGCAACTGGTTCAGCAAATAATGCACGCACACTTGCGGCGCCTCGCCTTCCTCCACTGCCGGCCGTCCCTGGTAATTCCAGGCCGACCAGGCACGGCGGCGCTGCGGCAGGCAGGACGCATCCGTATGCAGCACGGCCCGGTTCGGCTGGTAGCGCACGGCTTCGAGCACGCCGCGCTCGTCGTCGCGGATATCTCCCAGCAAGGCCAGCGACTGGTCGCTGTGGCAAGCGAGCACGACGTGATCGACATGCTCGACGCCGGCGGCCGTGTGCAGCTCGACCATCCGCGCGCCAGCGTGAGCCTGGCGGCGCACGGCCAGCACGGGACACGCCAGGCGCTGCTGCGGGATGCCCGCCAGCAGTTTTTCCACGTACACGCGCGAACCGCCCCGCACCGTGCGCCATTGCGGCCGGTCGCTCACTTGCAGCAAGCCATGGTTGTGGCAGAAACGGATGAAGGTGGCCAAGGGAAAGGCCAGCATCTGGCGCGCCGGGCACGACCAGATACAGGCGGCCATCGGCAGCAGATACCAGTGGCGGAACTCGTCGCCATAGCCGTGCAGGTCGAGAAACTCGCCCAGCGACATGGCCGGCGCCGGCACGCTGGCCGTTGCCAGCGCGCTGGCCTGCCGGTTGAAGCGCAGAATATCGCGCAGCATGCGCAGGAAGGCGGGACGCAGCAAGTTGCTGCGCTGGGTAAACACGGTATCGAAATTGGCGCCCGCCCATTCCAGCACGCGGGCATCGGGGGTGCTGCCCAGCGGCATCTTCACGGAAAACGACATATCGCTGTCGGCCGCCTCGATGCCGAGTTCGTCAAACAGTTGCACCAGGTGCGGATACGTGGCGTGATTGAACACGAGAAACCCCGTGTCGACGCCATGCGTGACGCCATCGAGCGTGACATCCACCGTGTGGCTATGGCCGCCAAAGTAATCGCCCGCCTCATACAAGGTAACGTCCTGGCCCGCCTGCGCCAGGCGATAGGCGCACGACAATCCTGCAATTCCTGCTCCGACGACGGCAATTTTCATGAGTACACCTGTGTTAAATTTGTCCTGGACAAAACGTGCCTCATGGATAATCGATGAAATATTGATTTATGTCAATGAGCGCCCTTGGCCGTTCAAAAACTTATACGCCGGCAATTTCTAATTGGATTCAGCTATTTGGTATGGGGCGGCGGAAGGCGTAAAATGCATGCCACGTTCTTCCGCAAGCGAGCAAAGCCACCTTGGTATGGATACTGACATGCAACCTACTTACGCCTTCAGCATCAGCGATGTCGAACGCGACACGGGGCTGGCCAAGGAAACCTTGCGTGTGTGGGAGCGCCGTTACGCCTTTCCCCAGCCTCAGCGCGATGCCTTTGGCGAGCGCAGCTATCCGGCCGAGCAAGTGCAAAAATTGCGCATGCTCAAGCGCTTGCTGGACCTCGGATTCCGTCCGGGAAAAATCATGCAGCACAGCACCGTGCAATTGCAGCAGCTGGCCAGCGCCGGCAGCGCGGCGCCGTCAACGCCGGCCCCCCAGCTCGAACACTACCTGGCCCTGTGCCGCAGCCACCAGATGGAGGAACTGGGCGACGCCCTGCGTCAGGCGCTGGCCGTGCTGGGCCTGAAAGCGTTCACCATCGACGTCATCGCGCCCCTCACCGGCATGGTGGGCGAAGCGTGGGCTTGCGGTAACCTGGCCGTGTATGAAGAGCATATGTATAGCGAAACCTTGCAAACGGTGATGCGCCATGCCATCTTTTCCCTGCCACAAGCAAGCAGCCCGTCCACGCGCACGCCGCGCATCGTCCTCAGTACCTTGCCGCAGGAGCGCCATGGCCTGGGGCTGCTGATGGCCGAGGCGCTGTGTGCGGCGGCCGGCGCCCATTGCATGTCGCTGGGCGTGGAAACGCCGCTGACCGACATCGTCGCGGCCGCCCGCGCGCAGCGGGCCGATATCGTGGCACTGTCGTTTTCCAGTGCCAGCAAGCAACGGCAGACGCGCGACAGCCTGCAGCAGCTGCATGCAAACTTGCCACCAAGCATGGAATTGTGGGCCGGGGGACGCAGTCCCGTCCTGAGCAAGCAGCCGCCGGCCTTTTTGCATGTGCTGGACTTGCGGCAAGTCGACGAAAGCATCGCCGACTGGCGCCGCCGCCATCAGGCGCACGCCCTGCAAACCCACTGAACCGGCTGAAAAGCGCGGCAACTGCGGCGATCTCCGTGGATAGCGGCGCAATGTTGCCAATCGAACAGTAAAGCATGAAGGGCGGGGCGCGCTCTGGTAGAATAGCCCGTAACACAGTGTCCGGCGCCGCCGGGCCTTAGGTCAGCACCCGCCACCACACACCCATGTTTAGTTTCTTCAAGAAAAAACCCATCGCTCCCGAGGCGGCACCAGCCGAGCCTCTCGTCCTTCCCGCCATCACGCCGCCTGCCGCGCCAGCAGCTGCTCCGTCCGCTTCGCCCCTGAGCGGTGCGCCGGCCGAGCTCGTGCCCGTGATCGTGGCCGCCGAACCCGAGAAAAAATCGTGGATGACGCGCCTGAAAGCAGGCCTGTCGAAAACCTCGAACACCTTATCCGTGCTGTTCGTCGGCGCGAAGATCGACGACGCCCTGTACGAAGAGCTGGAAGCGGCGCTGCTGATGTCCGACGCGGGCGTCGACGCCACGCAATTCCTGCTCACGGAATTGAAGAAAAAGGTCAAGGAAGACAAGCTGCTCGACGCCGCCGCCGTCAAGGCCGCGCTGAAAGTGCTGCTGATCGACCTGCTCTCGCCGCTGGAAAAGCGCTTCGAGCTGGGCCGCCACAAGCCGTTGGTGATGATGATTTCCGGCGTGAATGGCGCCGGCAAGACCACCACCATCGGCAAGCTGGCCAAGCACATGCAGTCGAACAATCAATCCGTGCTGCTGGCTGCGGGCGATACCTTCCGCGCCGCCGCGCGCGAGCAACTGATGGTCTGGGGCGAGCGCAACAACGTCACCGTGATTTCGCAGGAATCGGGCGACCCGGCCGCCGTGGCCTACGATTCCGTGCAATCGGCGAAAGCGCGCGGTATCGACGTGGTGATGGTCGATACGGCAGGACGCTTGCCGACGCAGTTGCACCTGATGGAAGAATTGAAGAAAATCAAGCGCGTGATCGGCAAGGGCATGGAGGGCGCGCCACATGAAACCTTGCTCGTCATCGACGGCAACACGGGCCAGAACGCCCTCACGCAAGTGAAAGCCTTCGATGATGCCTTGCAGTTGAGCGGCCTGGTGATCACCAAGCTGGACGGTACCGCCAAGGGCGGCGTGCTGGCGGCGATTGCCCGCGTACGTCCAGTGCCCGTGTATTTCATCGGCATCGGTGAAAAAATTGAAGACTTGCAGCCTTTCGTGGCTGCCGAATTTGTCGAAGCGCTGCTCGGATAAGCCTATACATGATTGAATTTCAGCACGTCTCCAAGCAATACTCCGCCGACGCCGTGGCGCTCAGCGACATTTCGCTCAGTATTGCCAAGGGCGAACTGGTGTTTCTGGCCGGCCCGTCCGGCGCCGGCAAATCGACCTTGCTGAAAATGATCGCCGCCATGGAACGCCCCACCTCGGGCAAGCTGATCGTCAATGGCCAGGACATGGCGAAGATCAAGCCGGCCGGCGTGCCGTTTTTGCGCCGCAACATGGGCCTGATCTTCCAGCAGCAAAAATTGCTCAACGACCGCTCCATCCTGGCCAATGTCATGCTGCCGCTGCTCGTCGTCGGCGCGCATAAAGTTGCCGCCGAACAGCGCGCGCGCGCCGCGCTCGACAAAGTGGGACTGCTGGACCGCGCCATGGCGCGTCCGCTGTCGCTGTCGGGCGGCGAGCAGCAGCGCGTCTCGATCGCACGCGCCATCGTCAACCGGCCGCAGATCATCCTGGCCGATGAACCGACGGCCAACCTGGACCGTACCAGCGCCAACAAGGTACTCGACGCCCTGAAAGCGTTTCATTCCGTGGGCGTGACCTGCCTCATTTCCAGCCATGACGAACAGATGCTCGACGCCGCCGCCCGCGTGATCCACCTGAAAAACGGCCAGCTGGTGGCCATCGACAAGGCCACGCAGGCGCCCGTCTTCGCCCCGCCCGATCCCGATTTTGCGCCCTCCCCCGGCTCCGACGATGCGCTGGGAGAACAGGCATGAGAGGCTGGTTCCGTCAACACCGCTTCGCCCTCGGTTCGGCGCTGATTCATTTGCGCAAGTCGCCGGGCGGCTTTCTATTGAACGTGCTCGTCGTCGCCATCGCCCTGTCGCTGCCGTTCGCCGGCTTGACCATGCTCGACAATGTGCGCCCGATGTCGGAGCAAATGTCGGTCGACCCGGAAATCAGCGTTTTCCTGAAGATCGACACGCCGCGCGAGCAAGCCGTGGCCCTGGCAGGCGCCATGCGCAAGATCGTCGGCGAGCAAAAGGCGAAGATCGTCTTCATCCCGCGCGAACAGGCGCTGGACTCGCTGAAAAACAAGAGCGGCCTGGCCGATGTGCTCAGCACCCTGGGCGACAATCCCCTGCCCGACAGCTATGTGCTGAAACTCGATGCCTTCAGCAGCGCCAGCGAAGCGCTGGATGTCGATGCGGTGGCGGAACAGTTGCGCCAGCTGCCATTCGTGGAATCGGCGCAAGTCGATTCGGCCTGGGTCAAGCGCCTGGCAGCCCTGCTGGGCGTGCTGCGCCTGGTGCTGCTGCTGCTGGCCATGACCCTGGGCGTGGCCGTGATCGCCGTGGTCTTCAATACCATCCGCTTGCAGGTGATGCAGCAGCGCGATGAAATCAGCATCTCGAAACTGATCGGCGCCACCGACACCTTCATCCACCGCCCCTTCTATTACACGGGCGCCCTGCTGGGCCTGTGCGCGGGTGCCTTGGCCCTGGGCGCCGTGGCGCTGGCCTTGCAGCCACTGAATACGGCGATTGCCGAGTTTGCGCGACTGTATGCATCCGAATTCCAGCTGGTGCCGCTGGCGCCGCTGCCGATGGCCGGCTTGCTGGCTCTCAGCGCCGGCCTGGGCCTGATCGGCGCCTTCCTCTGCGTACAGCGCCACCTGGCGCGCCTGAACTGACCTTTCCCCCTCCCATGGCGGCGCTCATGGCGCCGCCATGCGCCGCGTCATCCTTCTATTGCTGTTATCTTGATATTAAACAAGTATTCTTAAGGTTCGCTTCAGCCAGAGGCCGTAGACTAACTACCTTGTCGTAAAGCGACCTGTAGCGCTGTTCAGATCGCCGCTCATACACATATATCAAGCATTCATTCGCCATAGCATTTAGGCTATCAGGTTGATTAAATGTGCTGATTGGCACTCTCAAGCAGAGAGTGCTAATATAGGGACATACCAACAGCAGAACCGCCATGGTCGCCAGATGAAGATGGTGCCGCGATCTGCAAAGTGCAAGACCGAATACGCAAAAACGAACAGACAAGCGGACCACGTCGCGTGACGTGGCCAACTGGAACAAAGCAAGACTACGAGGGAGAAAACATGACTATGATGTCCGCAACGTCCGCATTGGTGCCGACCAAAAGTAATGCGCTGGGCCTCGGGTTCACTGGCAATCTGGGCAATATCGATGCCTATATTTCGGCCGTGAACCGCCTGCCCATGTTGACCCATGACGAAGAAATTTCGCTGGCGACACGCCTGCGCGAAAAAAATGACCTGGCCGCCGCGCAAGAACTGGTGCTGTCGCACCTGCGCCTGGTGGTCTCGATTGCCCGCGGCTACCTGGGCTATGGCTTGCCGCACGCCGACCTGATTCAGGAAGGCAATATCGGCTTGATGAAAGCCGTGAAACGTTTCGATCCGGACCAAGGCGTGCGCCTGGTGTCGTACGCCATGCACTGGGTGAAAGCCGAGATGCATGAGTACATCCTGAAAAACTGGCGTCTGGTCAAGGTCGCGACGACGAAGGCACAGCGCAAGCTGTTCTTCAACCTGCGCAGCCACAAGACGGGCCTGGATGCGATGACGCCGAAACAGATCGATGCGCTGGCCAAGCTGCTCGACGTGAAGCGCGAAGAAGTGATCGAAATGGAAACGCGTTTGAGCGGCCGCGACATCGCCCTGGAATCGCCGACCGACGATGAAGACGACAAGTTTTCGCCGATCGCCTACCTGTCGTCGGAGCAAAGCGAGCCGACCAAGGTGCTGGAAGCGCAACAAGTGACGCGTTTGCAATCGGAAGGCCTGGAAACGGCACTGTCCAAGCTGGACGCCCGTTCGCGCCGCATCATCGAAGCGCGCTGGCTGGCCAACGACGACGGTTCCGGTGCCACCCTGCACGCTTTGGCAGAAGAGTTCGGCGTATCGGCCGAGCGCATCCGCCAGATCGAAGTGGCGGCACTGAAAAAAATGAAGGGCGCCCTGGCCGCCTGGGTGTAATCGAAAGCAATGCCGCAATGCAAAAGGCGCCGCAAGGCGCCTTTTAGTTTTACAGTTTGATGTTTATCAACAGATAAACATTGTCAGCCTTTACGCTGCAGCCAAGCCCTTGGTGATCAGCTCGGCGACCAATTCATTCAGATCCGCGCCGCGTTCCTTGGCCAGGGTCTGCAATTGCAACACCAGATCGCTGTTCAGCTTGACGGCGAATGGCACCAGGCCCAGGGCCTGATCGCGCTTGCGCTGTTCGCGGCGGTCGACGACGACCGCTTCCTTACCGAATGCACCGGCGCCGGGAACATTCATCTTTCCCATCAGTTTCTTGGCATCGCTTTTCGCCAGGGCAGTTTTTTTCATGATTGTTTCCTGATTTTCAAAACAGCCATTTTACGCAGTAATCGGTGCGCCGCGTGGCCGGCGCATCAATTCATCGGCAGCGCGCCAATAGTGCGCCGAAAAAATATCATTTTGTTACCATCATTTTATCCCCCGCGTGAACAAGCACGCCGGGGAGGCTCCGCCTGAAAGGAAAACCATGCATTCTCTGACCCGCTCTTACCGCACCGTGCTGCTTCCCCTGTTCTTCGCCTGCCTGGCCATGCTGGCTGGCTGCGGCGCGGCCGGCAGCGCCGGCGACGCGGAAAACACGCCGCGCAGCGTCACCCACGTACTCTCGCCGGGCGAACAAGTGGCCATCACGGCCACCGACACCCTGAAACTGGAGCGCGTCAACGACAGCCGCTGCCGCAAGGGCGCCGTGTGCGTGTGGAAAGGCTACGTCAGCTACAGTTTCAGTTTGCTCAACAGCACGGGCGCGACGGACATCGTCTTGTCCGATTCCATGCCAGGCGCCGCCAGTTCCGTCAGCGTCAACCACCTGACGTTCACCCTGCTCGACGTCGACCCGGCCACGCCGCCCGCCCTGAACGCGGCCGCACCCGCGTACCGGGTCAAAGTAAAAATCACGCAGGGCGCGCTGGAACGCCAATAAATCGACCAGGCCCGGGGAGCACGCTATCATCTTGCCATTGTTAACATGCTTGCAGGGCACACGATGATCGCATTCCAGGGCTTGTCCAAACGCTACGGTACCTTCGACGCCGTCCACCCGCTCACCTTGCAGGTGGGGAAGGGAGAAGTCTTCGGCTTCCTGGGACCGAATGGCGCCGGCAAGACCACCACCATCCGCATGCTGATGGGCATCCTGGTGCCCAGCAGCGGCCGCGTGCTGGTCGATGGCCTCGATTGCCACCGCGAGGGCGCCGCCGTCAAGCGCAAGGTGGGCTATCTGCCCGACACCCCCATCTTTTACGATTATTTGCGGGGCCGGGAAATCCTGCAATTCGTTGCCGAAATGCATGGCTATGCGCGCGCGGAAGCGGCCGCCCGCGCGGCGCGGCTGCTGAGCGAATTCGGCCTGGACGAAGCGGGCGAGGATTTCGCCGTCAATTACTCGCTGGGCATGAAGAAAAGACTGGGCCTGGCCTGCGCACTGATCCACGATCCGGCCGTGCTGATCCTCGATGAACCGATCAACGGCCTGGACCCGCGCGCCTCGCGCGAAGTACAGGAACGGCTGCTGCGCATCGCCGCCGCCGGCACCACCATCTTCGTTTCCACACATTTGCTCGACATGGCGGAAAAGCTGTGCAGCCGCGTGGCCATCATCCACCGTGGCACGCTGGCGGCCACGGGCAGCCTGGACGAGATTCGCCGGCAGCTGGCCAGCGACGGCAGCCTGGAAGAACTCTTCCTGCAGCTTACCGATGAAACGATCGCCGCATGACGCCGGTACCGCTCACCGCCTGGCGCGCCATCTGGCTGCTGACCCGCTTGCGCCTGCAGCGCCTGCTCAACGTCAGCGGCCGTGGCTTTTCCTTCAAGAAAAACAATAAAAGCCGCCCCGCCACGCCGGGCAAGCGTGGTGGACGCTGGCTGCTGGGTGCGCTGCTGTTACTGCCCATGCTGTTTTCCTTCGGCAGCATCGCCCGCCATAGCGTACTGAACATGCATTGTTTGCTGGACCAGGTCGCCGCCTGCCAGGCACGCGGCAGCCTGCACACAAGCGACCTCCTGCTCGATTCCGTCATCGCGCAACTGATGGCCGCGCCCTTCAGCACTGCGCTGCTCGGCGGCCTGACCCTGCAACTGGCGCTGCTGTGGCTAGTCAGCGTCTTGCTGCCGCTAGGCATGGGAGAACTGGCCAAACCGGACTGGGACCTGGAATGGCTGGTCACCTTGCCGGTCGACAAAGCCACGCTGCTGTGGGCACGAGTGCTCGAACGCACGGTCGTCAATCCGACCGGCCTGCTGGCCTTGTGGCCCAGCACCACCATGCTCGCCTGGTATTCGGGCCAGAGCTGGTTTTCTCCGCTGTCCGGGCTGGCGGCCAGCCTGCTCCTGCTGGCCCTGGCCGCCATGCTGCGTACCCTGGTCGATACGGGCCTGCGCCTGTCGCTCAGTCCGGCCCAGCTGGGCAACCTGCAAGCACTGCTCTCGGTGGCCGGGGTTTTTCCCATGTATATGGGCATGTCTTTTGGCATGGGCACGGGCGGCTTTGCCCATGGCTGGGCCGCTGCCATGCCCGCCTGGAGCAGCTGGACGCCGCCCGGCCTGCTGGTGCGCCTGCTCAATGCCGCCAGCCTGGCAGCCGCACTGTTGCCGGCCTGCCTGCTGCTGGCGCAAGTGCTGCTGTTGATGCTGCTGGGCATGGCGATGCTGCGCCGCCAGTTGCGCCACGGCGTGGCGGGCACCGGCCAGCGCGAAGCCAGCCGCAAGCCTTCCCCGGCGGCGCTGCCCGCTGGCCAGTGGCGCGCCCGCATCGGCACGGTGATCCAGCGCCGCGAATTGACCCTGCTGATGCGCGACCGGAATTTCATGGTGCAAACGCTGCTGATGCCGCTGCTGATCCTCGGCGGCCAGGCTTTTTTTTCGGGTCAGGCGCGCGACATGCACGCCCTGCTGGCCAGCCCCGCCCTGCTGGCATCGACCGGCTTTTTCCTCGGCAGCTATGTGCTGATGATGTCGGCCTTCCAGACACTGAACAAGGAAGGCGGCGCGCTGTGGCTGTTGTACACGTTTCCCGTTTCCGTTGAGCAAGCGCTGCGGCAAAAGGCGCAATTGTGGGCCGTGCTGGCCCTGCTGTATCCCCTCATCCTGTTTGGCGCGGCGCTGGCCTGGCTGCCCGCATGGCGCTGGGACATGGCGGGACTGATGCTGCTGGCCCTGGCCGGCATTCCCCTGTATTCGATGATCGCCGTGGCGCTGGGGGTGTTTGCCAGCGATCCGCTGGCCACCGAAGCGACGGCGAAGATACGCCCCACATATATGTACCTGTATTTGCTACTCACCGGCTTGTACCTCGCCGCGCTGGCGGCCGGCAGCGTGGCGCAGCAACTGGTGTTTGTCGTGCTGACGGTGGCGCTGGCCCTGGCACTGTGGCAAAAGGCGCGCGACGAGCTGCCGTACCTGCTCGATCCGGCCGCCTCGCCGCCGGCCAGGGTGTCGGCCTCGGATGGCTTGATCGCCGCCATGCTGTTTTTTATCCTGCAGACACTGGCCTTGATTCTGCTCAAGGACGCGGCCGGCGCAACGCTGGCGCACGTGGCCATCGCCTTCGGCAGCGCGGGCGCGCTCACCTATGTCCTGATACGCCTCGTCTACTGGCGCAGCAAGACGGTAGGCGTGCCGCGCATCGGGCCAGGCAGGCAACCGTGGCGCCGGGGCGCGGCAAGCGCGCTGCTGGCGGCCCTCTTCGGCATCAGCTACCTGGCCATCGTGCAAGCCAGCGGCTGGTCACCGGTGCGCACGCCGCTGGCGACCGGGGCGGGCTGGAACGGAGTCTGGCTGGCAGGATTGACGCTGCTGGCCGCGCCCTTGTGCGAGGAATTCATTTTCCGTGGCCTGATCCAGGGCGGCTTGCGCCGCTCGCTGCCCGCCTGGCAGGCGACCGGCATCGGCGCGGCCATCTTTGCCATCGTGCATCCGCCTGTCTCCATGCTGCCCGTCTTCGTGCTGGGCCTGTGCGCGGGCGCCGCCTATGAACGCAGCCGTTCGCTGCTGGCGCCCATGCTGGCGCACGCCGGCTACAACGCGGCCATCCTCGCGGTGCAACTCTATGCATGAGCATAGGCAAGTTTGCTAGAATCGCAGACGTTTCCGTCCGTATCCCAAGCAATGACTACGCACAGATCACGCATGAAGCCACGCTTGTTCGCCCCATTTATCCTCGTTACGCTGCTGAGCGGCTGCACGGTACTCGCCCTGCGCCCCAACAGCGGCGTCGAAAACCGCACGTTTACCGTGCAGGAAACCCCGCGCCTGCGCATCGACGCGCCCAAGGCGCGCATCCAGAGCCCCATGCCCAACGACCACTTCATCGGCATCGCCCTGTCCGGCGGGGGCAGCCGCGCAGCCAATTTCTCGGCCGCCTCGCTGGAGCAGCTGGAACAGTTCGGCCTCGTCAGCGGCGCCTCGGCCATCTCTGGCGTGTCGGGCGGCGCCATCGCGGGCGGCTACTATGCGCTGCATGGCAAGCAGACGGACTGGCCCTTGCTGCGCAGCAAGCTGAAAACGGATTTCTTTGGTCAGACCATCTTGAAACCCGCCAACCTGACGACGATGTTGTTGACAAACAAGACGCGCACCTCGTTCCTGTCCGACGTGCTGGACGATGTGCTGTACGACAAGAAAACCTACCAGGACTTGCCGCACGACGGCCCCATCTTCCTGGCCAATGCGACGGACGCCACCGATGGCGGCAAGCGCGTGGTGTTTTCCTACGAGTATTTCTACAGCACCCTGCATTCGCCGATCCAGGATATCCGCCTGGCGACGGCCGTGGCCACCTCGGCCGCCTTTCCCGGCGTGTTCGATTCCGTCACCTTCGAGCGTTTTCGCCCGAAAAACAGTTTCGTGCCGGAACTCGGGTCCGAATCGCGCGAATCGCCGTCCTACGTGCACCTGTTCGATGGCGGCGCGGCCGACAACCTGGGCGTGGAAACCCTGTGGGACGTGGCCCTGACGCAGCTGTACGGCAACGACATGGCCGTCGTGCCGGTGCGCCTGAACAGCAAGCCCTTCATCCTCATTTCCATCGATGCCAACGCGCCCAATTCCAGCGCCGTCTTCGAAAAGATGTCGGACGAGCGCCAGCCACTGGACCGCATCTTCAACAAGAATATCTACGATGCCGTCGACGCCCTGTTTTCGCGCCAGCGCAAGGAAAACCTCGTCAAGATGGGCTTTGGGCAAGCCCGCTTCGATACCATCACGCATGAAAACTTCGGCGACTTGAGCCAGAAGTTCGTCAAGGGCAAGCGCACTTCGGCCTTTGCCATTCCCGTGCTGTGCCGCTCCCACCTGGGCCAGTACCGCTGCGAAGTCGATGCGGCCGATCCTTTGCCGGGCCAGATCCGCACGCGGCTGGAAGGCTTTGCCTGGCATATCTCCATCGACCAGATCGCCTCGCTGGCGCTGCGCCTGGCCAGCGAGGACGCGCAAATCGACGGTGCGCGCAAGGAAGAGCGCGCCGCCCTCGTCAAGCTGCAACGCCTGGCTACGCAGACGAAAACCCATTTGAAGCTGACGGGCCCGGAGAATTGCAGCCCGGAAGTGCTGCAATCGGCCCTGTACAGCGCAGCGCGCGTGCTGATCCTCGATGACGAGGAGTCGCGCTTCGCCCTGTGCGACTACATGCTGGCGGGCCAGCTGATCAATGACGACACCGTCTGCAAGCAGCGCTATGTGCACGCCGTGCCCCGCTTCGCCATCGAAAGCGAAGATTTGCAGTACCGCAACCTGAGTTCGGACGGCAATTCCGTAAACGTGCCCATCCGCTGCAAGAAGTGAGCGCGCACAAAAAAGCCCGCATGATCGCTCGTGCGGGCTTTAGCGCAAGGATTCCTGGCGCCCGGCTGATTTAGATCAACCGACTACGCCTGCGCATGTAGCTGCGGCTTAACGCACCTTCCAGTTCCTGCTCCGTTTTATGCTGGTTCACCGTGTACAGGGCCCACAGGGCCGCCGGCGCCCAGCCGATCACAGTGCACTGCAAGATCAAGGTGGCGGCACCGGCCAGCGGGCGCCCCAGCATGAAAAATGTGAGACACGGAAGTAGCAAGGCTATCAGCAATCGCATCACGACATACTCTCCTTCAAAATAGAGCAGCGGACGAGGGCCGGTATCCGGTCCGTCCCCCGCCCGCTGCGTACTGCTCCTTAATAACGTCTGGCAAAATCGTCGCGAGCGAATGCGAGTTGTGGCCGAGAAGCGCAGCTGTGCGAAGGCACAGTGAGCATCACAGGCCGCAAATCGCGGCGCGCAGCAGATTTGGCCTGACGTTTATAGATGCACGGCAATTTGCGGCATCAAGTCGTCAAAGGTGCGACCGTTGCCGTTTTCGCCGATGGCGTGCATCTTCCATTCGCCGTTATGGCGGTACAACTTGGCCATGATCTGTGCCGTGTGAGTACCTTGCACAGACAGGTTGAAACGCGCGACTTCCTGGTTATTGCTGGCATTCAAGATGCGGCAATAGGCGTTTTCCACCTGCGAGAAGTTCTGGCCAGTAAAGCTGTTGACGGTGAAGACCAGGCTTTTCACGTTCGCCGGCACTTTCGACAGATCGACATTGATCTGTTCGTCGTCGCCATCGCCCGCGCCCGTGCGGTTGTCGCCCGTGTGAACGATACTGCCGTCCTTGCTTTTCAGCTGGCGGAACCAGACGATGTCCGACGTACCCTTGTTTTCATCGAACATGACGCACGAGGCGTCCAGGTCGACGGCTTCCGTCTTCGAACCGAAGCCAAGGAAACCCTTGGTCTTGGCCGCATCCCAGCCCAGGCCCATGGTGATACGGGTCAGGGTGGTACCAGCTTCTTTGTCCAGAGAAATCTTCTGGCCTTTGCTCAAATTGACAGACATACGCATAGCTCCTGTTTGCTTAGTTACATTGACTGCTCTTACGCCGGCTTGCTTTGGGTCCAGGCGAGGAAGGCCGCGCGGTTGCGCGAGCACACGAGGATTTTTCCCGTGCCTGAAAACTTCAGTACCATGCCCTCGCCGCTGGTCTGGCTATTGATCAAATTACCCAGAAAGCCGCCGCTGCTACCGGTCGTCATGGAAATTTCGTATTGCAGGCGGTTGTCCCAGCAAACGACGTGCGAATTATCGATCACCACGTCCTTGCCAGGCGTCACTTCCAGTATCGACATCGCGCCAAAACCGGACACCGCCAACTGGCCGCTGCCTGCCGTCTCGGTGATGAAAAAACCACCGCTCTGGGCAAACAGCGCATTGCCAAGGCTTTGCGTACGCACCTTCAATTCCACGCCAGCACTGGCGGCCACGAAGGCGCCATCGCTGATCATGTATTGTTGGGCGCCAACCTCGAGCACCCGCATCGCGCCGGGCAAGGTGGGTGACAGCAGGCAATCGCCGTCGCCCCGCATGGCCTCGATATGCTGCTGAAAGAACGACTCCCCGTTGGCAAAGGTGCGCATCAGCGCAGCGCCTATGCCGCCAGTCATCTTGCCTTTCAGCTCAAGATTGGTTTCCATCATCACCATCGCATTGGATTCGCAATAAATCTTCTCGCCCTTGGCAAGCGACACATGCAGGAACGGGTCGACGTCCCCGGTAATATTGAAAACTGGCATACAACTGTTCCTTCCTCAACTCGGTAATGATGGGGGTGGCCCGCACTGCGGACCGCCTTGACTGCTTACAACTTAAACACCTACACCAAAGGAGGCAGCCAATGGGCCCAGACCGCCTTTATAACCCTGGCCGATAGCCTTGAATTTCCAATCGGCGCCATTGCGGTAGATTTCACCGAAGACCATGGCCGTTTCCGCCGAACCGTCTTCCGACAGGTCGAAGCGGGCGATTTCCGTGTTGCCGTTGGCATTCACGCAACGTACATACGCCTTCGATACCATACCAAAGTTTTGCTTGCGCGCTTCGGCATCGTGTATCGTCACGCAGACGGCGATCTTGTCGATCTCGGCTGGCACCGTGGCCAGGTCAACGATGACGGTTTCATCATCGCCGTCGCCGGCGCCGGTGGTGTTGTCGCCCGAGTGGGTGACGGAGCCATCGCTCGATTTCAGGTTGTTGTAGAAAATCATGTCGACGTCGGCGCGTACCTTGCCGTCGGCCTTCAACAGGAACACGGAACCGTCGATGTCGAATGCGGCGCCATCGGTGGCGCGGGCATCCCAGCCCAGGCCGATGATCATTTTCGAAATGCCAGGGGCTTCCTTGCTCAGGTTGACGTTGCCGCCTTTTTGCAGACTGATTGCCATGATGTATTTCTCCTATGTGGATTGTGTATGACCAAACACCTGGCGTCCTCCACCGGCCTGACTCCCCAGGCCGGCGGCGACGCTTGCTACAACTTGCCGACAAACCGGTGTAGTCGTTTGCCGCGCATTCTTTAGGCTACTGTTGCCTTGACTGGTTCCAGCGCTTCCATCTTGCCTTCTTCGAGGGCCATCCTGCGCTTGTAGCGGATCGACGACCACAGCGAGGCGAGAATGAAGGCTACCCCGATCAGACCCGTGAAAATCTCGGGAATGTGGAACTTCATGCTGACCAACATGATCACGGCCAGGATACCGATCGCATAGTGCGCGCCGTGCTCCAGATAAACGAACTCGTCGAGCGTACCCTTGCGCACCAGGAACACCGTCATCGAACGCACGAACATCGCACCGATCGCCAGGCCCAGCATGATGATCACGACATCCTTGGTGATGGCAAACGCGCCGATCACGCCATCAAAGCTGAACGAGGCGTCGAGCACTTCCAGGTACAGGAAGCCGCCAATACCGCCACGCTTGATGATGTCGCCCATGTTGCCGTCGCCGTTATCGCCTTCCAGCAAGCCACTGATCACATCGACGCCCACGTAGGTCAGGATACCCCACAGGCCGGCCGTCAGGACCACCAGTTTCTGGCCTTCTTCGATCATCGACAGGCTGGCCATCAGGGTGCCCAGCGCGATCATCACGGAAATCGAGGAAATCTTGCCCAGCGCGCCCAGTTTTTCTTCAATACGGCCCAGCCAATGCGTTTCTTTTTCCGAGTCCAGCAGGAAATTCAGGAATACCAGCAGCAGGAAGATGCCGCCGAAGGCCGCCACTTCCGCATGGTGGTTCGTCAGGTGCATCGAGTATTGTTCCGGATTGCTCAATGCCAGATTCCATACTTCCAGCAAGCCCAGGTCCGCCGCTTGCGCCACGATGACCAGCGGGAACAGCAGACGCATGCCGAAGACGGCGATGATGATACCCACGCCCAGGAACAGGCCCTGCCAGAACTTGTCCCAGTTCTTCAGCACCGAGGCGTTGACCACCGCGTTGTCAAACGACAGCGAGACTTCCATCACGCCCAGGATCACCGCAATGCCCAATGCCGACAGCATGGTCGACACGCCGCCGTGCGTGTAACCCCACCAGGCGGAAATGCCCAGGCAGATAAATGTCACTAAAAATGACACTCTGAAATGTTTCATCGATAGTTCCCCTTTATCCAAATTCAATGAAACGTAGTATAAGGACATGTGACACATTTAAAAATGGAAGATAATGGAAGTATTACTTCGTAAAAACAGAAGATAGGATGATGCGATGAAAACGACCGGCTTCAATTACCGCCATTTGTACTTCTTTTGGGTGGTCGCCAAGGAAGGCGGCGTAACGCGCGCGGCCGAGCGCCTGGGACTGGCCGTGCAAACCATCAGCACCCAGCTGGCCCTGCTGGAAAAGGAACTGGGCAAGTCCCTGCTGCAGCCGCAGGGACGGCGTTTGGTGCCGACGGAAGCGGGCCGGCTGGCGCTCGGCTACGCGGACCAGATTTTTTTGCTGGGCGAACAGATGCAGGAAGCGCTGGCAGACACGGACGCGGAAAAGATGCGCCTGACGGTGGGCATTTCCGATTCCTTGCCGAAACTGATGGCGTATCGCATGCTCGACGCCACCCGCAGCCTGGACAAGCCCGTCAAACTGGTGTGCCTGGAAGACGAATTCGAATCCTTGCTGGCCGACCTGGCCCTGCACAAGCTGGACCTGGTCTTGACGGACCGCGCCGTGCCGGCCGGCGCCAGCCTGCGCGTCTCCAGCCATTTATGGGGCGAAAGCGCCATGAAGCTGTTCGGCATCCCCGCGCTGGCGCAACAATACCGCGACAATTTCCCGCACAGCCTGCACGGCGCACCCTTCCTGCTACCGGCGCGCAACAACGCCTTGCGCGGACGCATCGACGAATGGATGGTGCAGCAAGGCGTGCGCCCCGACGTGGTCGGCGAATTCGAGGACAACGCCATGCTCAACGCCTTCGGCCGCAAGGGCCTGGGCCTGTTCTTTGCATCGGCCAGCCTGGCGGCCGACATCGAGGAGCAATTTGGCGCCGTGCTGGTCGGTGACGCCTCGTCCCTGCGCGAGCAGTTTTATGTGATTTCCAACGAGCGCAAGATCATGCACCCGGCACTCGATGTCATTTTGGCAGCCGTGCCGAGCCGGCACTGATCAGTCGCCCAGGTCGGCAGAGATGGCCGCCAGCCAGGCCGCTTGGTCCGGCTCGCAACTGTCCACATTCGCCAGCTGGATCACGGACAGGCCCGCCTCGGGCACGCGCAACAGCAAGGCACGGAAACCCCACAGTCCGCCGTCATGGAACACCACCGTGCGCCCGCCATGCTCGATTTGCTCCAGCCCATAGCGGTAGGACCAGCTCCGGCCATCGGGGCCCGGCGTTTCCGCCAGCTGCGCGCGCAGCAGACTGGACGGATCGCGGTACTGGCGCTGCCAGTCGCGCTCCCACAGGGCCAGGTCATGCAAGGATGCATACACGCCGCCATCGCCTACCGTATTCGCATTGCCCAGGTGCTGGCGATAGCCGCCCGCCTGCGCGGCATCAACGGTATAGCTGCGCGCACGCTGGGGCATGACAGCTTGCCGGTCGACATCGAAGGCCGTGGCGTGCATGCCCAGCGGCGCGAACAGGCGTTCGCGCGCCTGCGCCGCCAGCGGCTGGCCAGCGAGCGCTGCCACCAGCTTGGCCAGCAAGATGTAATTGCAATTGCTGTAGGCATGCGCGCTACCGGGCGGAAATGTCAGATCCTCTATCCGCGCGATCAGGCGCAGCAGCAGCGCATTGTCAAAATAATCGCTGTCGTGGCGGCCCAGCTGGCACGCCAGGTAGTCGAAATAATCGGGAATGCCGCTGGTGTGATTCAACAATTGACGCACCGTGATGATGGCGCCGAATTGCCGCACTTCGGGCAGATGGGGCGCCACGTCGTCGTAGAGGCCGATGGCGCCCTGGCGCACCAGGTCGAGTACGCAGGCGGCTGTAAATTGCTTTGATTCCGACGCCAGGTAGTAGCGCGACTGCGCCGTCAGGGGCACGCCCAGTTCCAAGCACGCCAGGCCGTGATGCAGCTCCAATAAGGACTCGCCGTCGCGCTGGATCAGCGCGCTGAAACCGGGGCCGTGCGAGGGCAGGCTGGCTTGCAAGGCCAAAAAGTGGTTAACAAGATTTTTCATGGCGCGATCTTAGCATACAGGCAAGATTACTTTTGCGCCATACTCATTAGCTAATCCGATAAATCCATTCGAAAATAACGTTTGAATTATCAATCAAAAGCGATTGTAATAAAGCCTGGGACAAACACGCGCCTGTCCCTCGCTGGAAAGGCGCGATCATCATAAAAAAACAGGAGCGGCACCATGTCCACGACAGGCAAGACCATCGATATTCCCGATCTCATCAATAACAACAAGATCGGCTCCTTCCAGATCGGCATGCTGATCCTGTGCGGGCTGTGCGTCATCATGGATGGCTTCGACGTGCAGGCGATGGGCTATGTGGCGCCCGCCATCATCGCCGACTGGCATGTCAGCAAGGCCAACCTGGGGCCCGTGTTTGGCGCGGGCTTGCTGGGCATGCTGGTCGGCTCGCTCGTCTTCAGCATCACGGCCGACAAGTTCGGCCGCCGCCCCGTGCTGATCGGCTCGACCATCTTCTTCTCGCTGTGCATGCTGGTCACGCCGCTGGCGACGAACATCGAGCAATTGCAGCTGATCCGTTTTATCACGGGACTGGGCCTGGGCGCCGTGATGCCGAACGCCATGGCGCTGGCTGGCGAATACAGCCCCCTGCGCAAGAAAGTCACGCTGATGATGCTGGTCTCGTGCGGCTTTACCCTGGGCGCCGTGCTGGGCGGATTGCTGTCGGCGGCGCTGATTCCTGCATTCGGCTGGCAATCCGTGTTTTACGTGGGCGGCGTGGTGCCGCTGCTCATCGGCGTACTGATGTTCTTCCTGCTGCCGGAATCGATGCAATTTCTGGTATTGAAACAACGCAAGCTGGACAAGGTGGCGCAATGGTTGAAACGCATCGATCCGACGGTGAGTATCACGGCCGAGACGCAATACGTCGTGCACGAGAAGGAGCACAAGGGCGCGCCCGTGCTGCAATTGTTTACGGGCGGCCGCGCAAAGATGACGATTTTGCTGTGGGTCATCAACTTCATGAACTTGCTGAACTTGTATTTCCTCTCGAACTGGCTGCCGACGATTGCCAAGGAAGCGGGCCTGTCCACGGCCAACGCCGTGCTGGCCGGCACGGCCCTGCAAGTGGGCGGCACCATCGGCACCCTGGTCATGGGCCAGCTGATTGACCGCTCCAGCTTCCGCCGCATCCTGCTGCCGTGCTTCCTGGTCGCCGCCGTGGCCATTGCCCTGATCGGCCGTCCGGACGTGTCGCTGGCCTTCCTCTTCATTACCATCTTCATCGCCGGTTTTTGCGTAGTGGGCGGCCAGCCGGCCGTCAACGCGCTGGCGGCCAGCTACTACCCGACCACGCTGCGCTCGACGGGCATCGGCTGGAGCCTGGGCATCGGACGCATCGGCTCCATCATCGGCCCCGTGCTCGGTGGCGAGCTGATCCGCCTGAACTGGCCCAACAGCACGATTTTCCTCGTCGTCGCCATCCCGGCGCTGGTCTCGGCCGCCATGGTCTTTGCCATGCGCGGCAGACCGCAAACGGCCGCCGAAACGTGACGCCACCGGCCGCGCGCCCGCCGCTACCCGGCGTGGCACGCGGCTAAATTAGGCTATGGCGCCCTTCGTCGTTTAAGATGACGTTTTTACAGCCCGTCTTCCGCGCCCCCATGCACAATGCCTCGCTAGTCCTGCTCGCCCTCTTCCTGGTCGCGCTGAACGGTTTTTTTGTTGCCGCCGAGTTTGGCATCGTCACCTTGCGGCGCACACGCATCCGCGCCATCGCCAAAACGCAGGGATTGCGGGGCAGCATCCTGGCCAAGGTGCATGGCCAGCTGGACGCCTACCTGTCCGCCTGCCAACTGGGCATCACCCTCGCTTCGCTGGGCCTGGGCTGGGTCGGCGAACCGGCGTTTGCCAGCTTGCTCGAGCCGCTCTTCGGCGCCATCGGCGTCACCTCGCAAGAGCTGATCCACGGCGTCTCGTTTATCGTCGCCTTCAGCGTGATTTCCTTCCTGCATATCGTCGTGGGCGAACTGGCGCCCAAATCGATGGCCATCCGCAACCCGGAAGCCGTCGGCCTGTGGTGCGCGATTCCCCTGTATGGCTTCTACTGGGCCATGTACCCGGCCATCTACCTGCTCAACGCCAGCGCCAACTGGGTGCTGCGCATGGCAGGCCTGTCCGGCAAGGGCGGCCACGATGCCCATTACTCGTCCGAAGAGCTGAAACTGATCCTGCGCACCAGCCAGCCCGGCGAGAAATTTACGCGCGACGAGCGCAACATCCTGGCGCAGTCGCTTGATTTCGAACAGATGACGGTATCGGACCTGATGCGTCCGATCAATGAAGTGATCGCCCTGCACGCGTCAAACACCCTGGAAGAAAACCTCGACACGGTGCTGCGCAACCGCTTCAGCCGCTATCCGTATTTCGACATGAATGAAGACGATGTACTGGGCGTGGTGCACTTGAAAGATTTGTTCTTCGCCCAGCAGGCAGGCAAGCCGATCACCTCGCTCACGCCGTTTCTGCGCCCCGTGGACATCATTTCCGCACGCACGCCAGCACTGGAACTGTTCCGCCGCTTCCGCGACGGCGCGCCCCACTTTGCCCTGATCGGCGAAAAGGGCAAGCGCCCGCTGGGTTTCATCACCCTGGATAACTTGCTCGGCGCCATGGTCGGCGAAATCCGCGACGAATTCCGCCGCAATGAAAACGACTGGCTCAGGCAAAGCGACGGCACCCTGATCGGCAAGGCCAGCCTGCCCATCTTCTCGCTCGAACGCATCCTCGGCATCGATATCGAAAACGAGGAACTGGGCCTGGACGACGTGGAATCGGTGGGTGGCTTGATCATGGTCAAGCTGGGTGACATTCCGAAGCAGGGCCAGCGCATCACCTTTGTCGACTTCGACATCGTCGTCAAGAAGATGAACGGGCCCCGCATCGTGCTGCTCAAGGTGATCCCGAAGCAGGAGCGGGATCTGGATGCGGATTTAAGAGACTGATTACTTCTTGCGCGTCAGCGTATCTTTGCCCTGCGGCACGGTGGTCTCGCCCACCGTCCACGTCTGCAGCAGGCTGTACAGCACGGCCAGCAGGGTCGGGCCAATGAAAATGCCGACGAAGCCGAAGGCCAGCACGCCGCCCAGCACGCCCAGCAGCACCAGCAGGAACGGCAGGCTGCTGCCACGGCTGATCAGCATGGGTTTCACGACGTTATCCACGCCGCTGATCAGCAAACCGCCCCATACCAGCATGAAGATGCCCCAGCCCGTCTGGCCGTCATTGAACAGCCAGATGGCGGCGCCGCCCCAGATCAAGGGCGGTCCCACGGGAATCAGCGAAAAGATGAAGGTGGCCACGCCCAGCAGCGCCACGGCCGGCACGCCGGCGATCAAAAAACCCACCACCGCCACCAGGGCTTGCGCCAGCGCCGTGCCCAGCAAGCCGTACATGACACCGCGCACGGTGCGGCTGATGGTCAGGCCCACGCCGGGCGCGCTGTCGCCGATGATGCGGCCAGCGCCCGTCATCAGGGCACGGCTCAATTGCTGGCCGTCGCGGTAGAGGAAGAAGCTGACGAACACGGCCAGGCTGGTCTGCGCCAGCCCCGTACCCAGCAAGATACCGCCCGAGGCGAGGAAATGGCGCGCCGGCTCCAGCATCGTCTTGCCCAAATTCAGCAATTCCTCGCGGTCTTCCAGCAGACGCTGCAGATAACCGTCGATGCTTACGCCCACCACGGGAATACTGGCCAGCCAGGCCGGCGGATGCAGGCCGCCCGATTCCAGCGCCGTGCGCAACTGTTCATAGATGCGCGACACATTGTCGGCCAGGTTGTAGGTGACGAGGGCCAGCGGCAGCACGATGACCAGGATCAGGGACAGGGTCATGATGGCGGCGGCAAGGTTGCGGCGACCTTTCAGGCGGTCGAGCAGGAGGATATACAGGGGCCAGCTGGAAATGCCCACGCAGGCGGCAAACAGCATGGCGGCGAGGAAGGGCCGCAAGACGAAAAAGCAGCCGATCAACAGGAAGATGATGGCTGCCAGGCGGGCGTGCGGCTCGAAACGTTTATCCATGTACTGCGTATCCTGAAGATGGCGCCCGGGGCGCGATCAGGTCAGGATAGCAGAAGTTTAAGGTCGTGCGCGATGGCGGCCGGCTTTTCGCCGTGACGCACGAACAGGCGGATCTT
Source organism: Janthinobacterium leeuwenhoeki (assembly GCF_051380795.1). Taxonomy (NCBI): domain Bacteria; kingdom Pseudomonadati; phylum Pseudomonadota; class Betaproteobacteria; order Burkholderiales; family Oxalobacteraceae; genus Janthinobacterium; species Janthinobacterium leeuwenhoeki. Next base: position 40,992 of record NZ_JBNYXT010000012.1, on the reverse strand, counting down.
GCCTTCGCGGTCGAAGACATAGGTGCCGGCCGTGTGGTCGACCGTGTAGCTCTCATCCGTCTCGCCCTCGACCTTGGCGTAATACACCTTGAATTCCTTGGCCACCTTGGCTGTCGCGGCCGCATCGCCATACAGGCCCACGAAACGCTTGTCGAAGGCCGGTACATATTCGGCCAGCAACGCTTGCGTGTCGCGCTCGGGGTCGACGGTGACGAACAGCACTTGCACCTGCTCCGCCTGCGGCCCCATTTCCTGCATCACCTGTGCCATGTCGGCCATGGTGGTGGGGCAGACGTCCGGGCATTGCGTGTAGCCAAAAAACATCAGCACCAGCTTGCCCTTGTAGTCGGCCAGCGTGCGCGGGTGGCCCGTATGGTCCGTCAGCGCGAACTCGCGCGCATAACCGAGGCCCGTCACGTCCGTGTTCTTGAATTCCAGCTTGGGTGCGGCCGGCTTGCCGCAGCCGGCCAGGACGGCGACCAGTGCGGTCGCCAACAACAGGGTCAGGGTTTTTTTCATGTGCCGAGGGGAATGTAGTGGTCGACCAGCAAAGCCGCGAACAGCAAGGCCAGGTAGATGATGGAATACGTAAAGGCTTTGCGCGCGATCAAGTCCGTGTAGTGACGGTACATCTTCCACGCGTAGTACAGGAAACCGGCGTTGAGCAGCACGGCCGACACCAGGTAGATCAGGCCGCTCATGCGCACGGCGAACGGCAGCAAGGTGGTGGCGGCCAGCGCGATCGAGTACAGCCAGACGTGAAATTGCGTGAATTTCAAGCCGTGCGTAACGGGCAGCATCGGCAAGCCCGAGCGCGCGTAATCGTCGCGGCGGTACATGGCCAGGGCCCAGAAGTGCGGCGGCGTCCAGACAAAGATGATCAGGACCAGCAACCACGCCTGCATCGGCACGTCGTTGGCCACGGCGGCCCAGCCCAGCGCGGGCGGCATGGCGCCGGACAGGCCGCCGATGACGATGTTTTGCGGCGTGGCCGGTTTCAGCACCATGGTGTAGATCAGGGCATAGCCGACAAAGGTGACAAAGGTCAGCCACATGGTCAGCGGATTGACGAGGTGGTACAAAATCGCCATGCCCAGGCCGCCGATCACCAGCGCGAACACCACCGTCTGCTTCACCGTGATGTCGCCCATGGCCATGGGCCGGCGCGCCGTGCGGGCCATGCGCGCATCGATTTCACGCTCGGCCAGGCAGTTGACGGCAAACGCGGCGCCGGCCAGCAGCCAGATGCCGATGGTGCCGAATACCACCGCGCGCCAGTCGGGCAACTCCTCGCTGGCCAGGAACATGCCGATGACGGCGCAAAACACGGCCAGTTGCGTCACGCGGGGCTTGGTCAGCGCCCAGTACTGGGCGATGCGGGGGGATGGTTTACGGCGGATGGTCTGAGTAGTCATTTATGCGATACGGGAAGGACTGGCTGGTGCCGAGGGCACTGGCGTGGAGGCGCAAGCGCGCTGAACATTACGCGCTACATCGAGTTGGAATTTAGCCTTGTAGTTTAACATGGTCAGCAATAACACGAGCAGCGCCGCCCCGCCGTTATGCATGACGGCAATCGACAATGGCCAGCTCAGGTAGATCGTCGCCAGGCCCGTGGCCGCCTGCAGAACCAGCACCAGCGCCACCCAGCGCGCCGTGCCGCGCAAGGACGGCAGCTTCCACGCCCGAAACACGGTATAGCCGATGCCGGCCAGCACGATGAAGGCGAAATTGCGGTGTACCCAGTGGATCGCCGTCAGCGCGGAAAACGGCAAGTAATGGCCGGCAGCCGTCTTGCCCAGTTCGCGCCACAGATGGAAACCATGTTCGAAATCCATCTCCGGTATGACTTTGCCGCCGCACAGGGGGAAATCCGTGCAAGCCAGAGTGGCGTAGTTGGTGCTCACCCAGCCGCCCAGCGCGATCTGCACCGTGAGCAGCACGAGAGAAAAAATGGCCAGCGCGCGCACGGGGCGCAGCACGGCGGCGTCCGCATCGGCGCGCAGCACGGGTTTGACGGCATGATCCTGGCGTCCGCCCAGCCACGTCAGCATGGCCAGCAAGCCCATGCCCAGCAGCAAGTGGATGGTGACGATCACCGGTTGCAGCTTCAAGGTGACGGTCCAGGCGCCGAACGCGCCCTGCAGGCAGACGAACAGGAACAGCGCCGTCGGCAGCGCCGGGGCGAACTCTGCGCGGCGGCTTTTGCGCCACTGGCGCCACGCCTGCACCATCATCGCCACGATCAGCACGCCTATGGCCATGGCCAGGTAGCGGTGCGTCATTTCGATCCACGCTTTCACCACCGTCACGGGGCCCGTCGGCATCAAGGTTTCCGCCGCCACGATGTGCTCGTGCGCGAGGAAAGGATTGGCCGAGCCATAGCAGCCGGGCCAGTCCGGACAGCCCAGGCCGGAATCGGACAGGCGCGTAAAGCCGCCAAACATGATCAGGTCGAGCGTCAGGAAGACGGCGATCCATACGAGCTTGCGGTATTTATTCGCGTCCGCGGACACCCAGACCATGGTCAGCGGCAGCAGCGCCACCAGCAAACCAGTCAAGCCCAGCTGGGCCAGCGCGGAGAGATGCATCGTCGGCATGCAGACTCCTCAACCGATCGCCGAAGCTTTGAGCAGCTTGGCGATGTCTTTCTTGATCTTGTTCGGGTCCGCGTCCTTCGGGAAGCGCATCATCAGATTGCCCAGCGGATCGATCAAATAAAAATGGTCGCTGGTCTTGCCGCCCGGCTCCACGGGCAACCAGGCTTTCAAGGCGTCGTTATTCACGCGCAGCATGCTGGTGCCATCGAATTCGCGCATCACGAGGGTATCGAGCGGCTGGGCATCCGTCACCAGCCAGACCCGTTCCAGGCGTTCGCGTTCCTTGCCCTGCATGAGGCGCAGTTGTTGCATGTCAAACAATTGCTTCTTGCATGCTTCCTGGCAATCGGATGGCCCTGTTTGCAGCAGCACCCACTTGCCCTTGAATTGCGCCAGCGGCGACGCCTTGCCGTCCAGTTCCGCCACCTGCAGCTGGGCTTCGGGAATCGGATACAAACGCGGGTCGATCAGGGCGCCATAGTTATTGCGGCCCGTGGGCTTGATGATGTAATACGTGAAATACGAAGCGATGATGGGAAAGGCGCACACGGCCACCACCGCCAAGAGTTTCCAGCGTCCCGTATTTTGTGCCTTTTTATCGCTGCTGTCTTGCGTTGCTTCAGGGCTGTTTGTTTGCACGTCGAAATCCTGTAAAGACAAAAAATAGAAAAGCCATCAGTGCCAGTGCGTACCACTGGAATGCATAGCCGCGGTGCTTGTCGGCGCCCAGGTCGGGCGCCGGCCAGTCGCGCACGGGAAGCTGGCCAGATGCTGGCGCCGCCGCTGAAGGATCAACTGAATCAGCTGTTTGTTCGAGAATAAATGGCTGCAAGGCCAGGCTGCTGGCCTGTGCCAGCTGGGCGATATCGGCATTTTGCACGATGGCGTGCGGCGCCAGGGCTGGCGCCGTGCCCAGTTCCATCACATGGCCCGCGTTCAGGCGCGCAATGCCGGCAAGCGTGACCGTGCCGGTGGGCGTGGCGTAGTCGGGGATGCGCGTGCGCTCGGCATTGTTGCGCGGCAACCAACCCTGCGCCACCAACACGTGCATGGCGGAACCGTCAATTTGAAATGGCGTGAGCACGTGGAAACCGGCCTGGCCCTTGTAGGGGCGGTTGTCCAGGTACACCGTCCAGGCGGGCACGAAACGGCCCGTGACGGTGACGCGGCGATACTCGATCGCTTGCGCATCGGCCGGCAACAGGGGCGCGGCCGTCAAGGCCAGCGGCGCGGCGCGGTTGCCCGCTTCCAGGCGAGCGGCGCGGGCGACTTTCTCGTCGCCCCGGCGCTGCTGCCATTGCGCCAAGGAGACCCCCAGGGCCACCAGTAGCAGCATTGCAACAAATGGAATCCATCTAAAATGGAAGCGGATACGCATTACAATGAAACCTCCTCAAGCCTGGCGCTACCATCCATGAAAATCCTCGTTGCCATCGCCTTCATCCTGATCCTGGGCAGCCTGGGCTCGGCCCTGTTCTTCCTCATGCGCGACAAAGGCAAGAGCAACCGCACCGTGCAGGCGCTGGCCCTGCGCGTGGGACTGTCGATCACCCTGTTCCTGCTGATCCTGCTGGCGCATCATCTGGGCTACATTCAGCCGACGGGAATTCACTAAACCCAACCGCAAGGACTGGGGTCGATCCCTGCGGGATCGGAATCCGCCCCATTGGGGCGAATTCCCCCGTCAGGGTCCGACCCCGGCTTTACGACGGGTTTGACATCCACATTCTTGCCTCTATGGCAAAAAATCCATTCCTCAGAAAAAAAGCCGTACCCAGGATCTCCCGGTACGGCTTTTTTATGATGCCGGCGCAAGCGCTAACTGCGCGCCCCCTGCTCCGCCATTATAACCAATACACGACCACGTACAGACCCAGCCAGACGACGTCGACAAAGTGCCAGTACCAGGCGGCGCCTTCGAAGCCGAAGTGGTGATCCGGCGTGAAGTGGCCTTTCAGCACGCGGTACAGGATGACGGACAGCATGATGGCGCCCAGGGTCACGTGGAAGCCGTGGAAGCCCGTCAGCATGTAGAAGGTGGCGCCGTAGATGCCGGACGTCAATTTCAAATTCAGGTCGCTGTAGGCGTGCATGTATTCATACACCTGAAAGCCCATGAAGATAGCGCCCAGCAAGATCGTGGCGAACAGGAACAGGGCCGTCATGCCGCGGTGGCCAGCGCGCAGCGCGTGGTGCGAAATGGTCAGGGTCACGCCCGACAGCAGCAGCAAGGCCGTATTGATGGTTGGAATCCAGAACGGCGTCATGGTGGTAAATTCCTGCACCGTGCCGGCCGGACCCGTATTGCCCCATTGGGCGGCGAAATCGGGCCAGATCACCTTGTGGTCGAGGTCAGCCAGCCATGGCATCGAGATGCTGCGCGCATAAAACAGGGCGCCGAAGAAGGCGGCGAAGAACATGACTTCCGAAAAGATGAACCAGCTCATGCTCCAGCGGAAGGAGTGGTCGATGCGCTCGCTGTACAGGCCCTGCTCCGATTCGCCGATGGCGTCGCCGAACCAGAAATACAGCACCAGCAGGATGCCGGCCAGGCCGATGTAGTTCAGGTAAGGGCCCCAGGAGACGTCGTTGACCCAGGCCGAGGCGCCGATCATGGTCAGCAGCAGACTGGCGCCGCCCAGCATGGGCCAGCGCGACGGGCCGGGCACGAAATAATAGGGTACGGCGGCGTGGTTGGAACTCATCATCATCTCCTCAAAAACTTGTAGGGTGGTTTTTTATAATTTATAAAACGACGAATTTAACAATCGAAATCAAGATGCCGATCAGGCAAGCCACCGCCAGGAAGCCGGCGATGACGATGTGCACGGGATTGAGCTTGGCCGAATCCGTGTCGAAATCGCTCTTGCGGCGCAAGCCCGTGAATGACCACACGACGGCGCGCAAGGAATACAGGAACGACGCTTTTTCCGGCTGTTTGGATTCGCCCATGCCACTCTCCTATTGGACGGCCGGCGTCTGAGCCTGGCTCAGACCGGCAATCTCGAAAAACGTGTATGACAGGGTGATGGTTTTGACCTCTTTCGGCAGGGCCGGATCGAGGAAGAACACCACCGGCATCTGCCGCGCTTCGTGGGGTTTCAAGGTCTGCTGCTTGAAGCAGAAGCACTCGACCTTCTTGAAATGCGGCGTGGCACTCTGCGGCGCGTAACTGGGGATGGCTTGCGCATTGACGACGCGGTTTTGCGTGTTGACCACTTCATACATGACGGTCACCAGTTCGCCCGGATGCACCTGCATGCTCGACACGGTCGGGCGGAAGCGCCATGGTCCCTGCGCATTGCCGTCGAACTCGACGGTGATGCTGCGCGTCGTGTCAACCTGCGTATTGTTGTCGTAGGCCACCGTGCCATCTTTTTGCGTCAGCACGTTGATGCCCATCACTTCGCAAATCTGCTTGTAGACGGGAATCAGGGCATAGCCAAAGCCAAACATCAGCACGGCAATGACGATCAGTTTGCCCAGCATCTTGCGGTTCAGGCCGCGTGTTTCCTGTTGGTGGGGCGTCGTCACGTCAGAGCCACATGCGCTTGACGAATACGGACAGGAAAAAGAAGGCCGCCAGCCCCCCCAGTATCAGTCCTGTACGCAGGTTGTTGGGTTTTTTACGTTCGGTCATGACAGGCACTTTATTCAAGACGGGCCGCGGAACACGCCGGCCCGGGATACCTCATTTCACTGTCGGCGGCGTTTCAAACGTGTGGAACGGCGCCGGGCTCGGCACGGTCCATTCCAGGCCTTCCGCGCCTTCCCATGGCTTCGCTGACGCAGCCTTGCCGCCGCGGATGGTCGGCAAGACCACGAAGAACAGGAAGTACACCTGCATCAGGCCAAAACCGAAGCCGCCGATCGAGGCGATCATATTAAAGTCCGTGAACTGCGCCGGATAGTCGGCGTAGCGGCGCGGCATGCCGGCCAGGCCCAGGAAGTGCATCGGGAAGAAGGTCACGTTAAACGTGATCAAGGACAGCCAGAAGTGGATTTTGCCGCGCGTCTCGTTGTACATATGGCCCGTCCATTTCGGCGACCAGTAGTAGAAGCCGGCGAACAGGGCAAACAGCGAACCGGCCACCAGAACGTAGTGGAAGTGCGCCACCACATAATAGGTATCCTGCAGCTGGATGTCGATCGGCGTGACGGCCAGGATCAAGCCCGTGAAGCCGCCCATGGTAAACACGAAGATGAAGCCCACCGAGAACAGCATCGGCGTCTCGAACGTCATGGAACCCTTCCACATGGTGGCGATCCAGTTGAACACTTTCACGCCCGTCGGCACGGCGATCAGCATGGTGGCGTACATGAAGAACAGCTGGCTGGTCACCGGCATGCCGGTAGTAAACATGTGGTGCGCCCAGACGATGAAGGACAGGATCGCGATCGAGGCCGTGGCATACACCATCGAGGCGTAGCCGAACAAGGGCTTGCGGGCAAACGCGGGCAGGATCTGCGAGACGATGCCGAAGGCCGGCAGAATCATGATGTAGACCTCGGGATGGCCGAAGAACCAGAAGATGTGCTGGTACATGACGGGGTCGCCGCCACCTGCCGCGTTAAAGAAGGAGGTGCCGAAATGGCGGTCCGTCAGGGTCATGGTAATGGCGCCGGCCAGCACGGGCATGACGGCGATCAACAGATACGCAGTAATGAGCCAGGTCCAGCAGAACATCGGCATTTTCATCAGGGTCATGCCGGGCGCGCGCATGTTCAGGATGGTAACGATGATGTTGATCGAACCCATGATGGACGAGGCGCCCATCAGGTGCATCGCAAAAATGGCCATGTCCATGCCGGGGCCCATCTGCGTCGACAGCGGCGCATACAGGGTCCAGCCGGCAGCCGTGGCGCCGCCTGGCACGAGGAAGGACGTGGCCAGCAGGATGGCGGCCGGTGGCAGCAACCAGAACGAGAAGTTGTTCATGCGGGCAAAGGCCATGTCGGACGCGCCCACTTGCAGCGGGATCATCCAGTTGGCGTAGCCGACGAAGGCCGGCATGATGGCGCCGAACACCATCACCAGGCCGTGCATGGTGGTCAGCTGATTGAAGAATTCAGGGTGGAAAAATTGCAAGCCTGGGTGAAACAGTTCCGTACGGATCATCAAGGCCAGCACGCCGCCCGACAGCAGCATGATGAACGAGAACCACAGGTACAAGGTACCGATATCCTTGTGGTTGGTGGCAAACAGCCAGCGGCGGTAGCCAGTCGGGTGATCGTGGGCATGGTCGTGATCGTGACCGGCGTGGTCCAAGGTGCTCGTGCTAGTACTCATATGCGGCTCCTAATTACTTGCGTGCAGCCACGATTTCGGCTGGTTGAACGATGTTCTCTTCGGCCTTGTTCGACCATGTATTGCGCGTGTAAGTGATCACTGCGGCAATTTCCGTGTCGGACAGCTGTTTCCAGGCGGGCATTTCCGCTGGATACTTGCCGCTCTTTTGCCCGTTCAGCAAGACATGGATCTGTTCCGCTTTCGGACCGTTCACCAAGGCCGAGCCGTCCAGCGGCGCGAATGCACCTGGCACGCCCTTGCCTGTCGCCTGGTGGCAGACCACGCAGTTGGCTGCATACACTTTCTCGCCCTTGACCTTCAATTCGTCGATGGTCCACACCTTGCTCGGATCATCAGCCAATGCCGCCATTTCCTTTTGCTTTACAGCCACCCAGGCCTTGTAGTCATCATGTGAGACGACCTTGACGACGATGGGCATGAACGCGTGTTCCTTGCCGCACAGCTCGGCGCAATTGCCGCGGAAGGTGCCGATATGGTCAGCCTTGAACCAGGTATCGCGCACGAAACCGGGAATCGCATCCTGCTTGACGCCGAAGGCGGGCACGGACCAGGCGTGGATGACGTCGTTGGCCGTCAGCACCACGCGGATCTTCTTGTTGACCGGCACGACGACTTCGTTGTCGACTTCGATCAGATAGTTTTCGCCCCGTTTTTCCGTCGGCGGCACGCCGGGCGCGCCCACTTGCGAGCGCGGCGTGGCCAGGTTGGAGAGGAAGGAAATGCCTTCTCCCTCGCCTTTCAGGTAGTCATAGCCCCATTTCCACTGCATGCCCGTGGCCTTGATGGTGATGTCGGCGTTCGAGGTATCCTTCATGCCGACCACGGTGCGCGTGGCAGGCAGGGCCATGCCGATGACGATCAGGAAAGGCACGACGGTCCAGGCGATCTCGACGGTGGTGCTTTCGTGGAAAGTGGCCGGCTTGTGGCCCAGGGACTTGCGGTGCTTGAAGATGGAATAGAACATGACGCCGAACACGGCCACGAAGATCACCAGGCAGATGATCATCATCAGGGTGTGCAAATCGTAAATTTCATGGGCGATCTGTGTCGCCGGCGGTTGCAGATTCATTTCGAACGGCACGGGACCGCCGGTGCCGGGATAGGTGCCGGCAGCCGGTGCCGCCGTGGCCCATCGCCCGATGCCAAACGCTGTCAAAGACAGCCCGAGCAGCAACGATTGAAGTCGCTTTGCATGTGTCATGTTTTCCCCAACCACCCAAAAATAATGATATTTTAAACGGCTGCGGACTTCTCCGTACTGGACCGCTGCCGCTCCTCCATGAAAGCAACACGGCCAGAATACGGCCATGTGCGTCAAGCACCAGCGAATTCCATGCTGGCTGCCGCAGCAAAAACGGCGGCGCGCAACCATGCTGGAACCCTGTTTTTCTTCCCCACACTGAAATGGCCTCGTGTGGAAGATGGTTACTATACTAATGCAGTAACTTCGAATTAGTCTTGCTTTGTTTTTTTTATTTTGTATGCAGCCCTTGTTTTTTGGACTTAGTAATGCTCAGGAAATTATTGTAAATTTATGACGAACAGAACCGGATGCTATGCAAGGCGCCCGCTGCGACGCAGTGCGAGCACTGCTAGCAGTGGGCAACGCCGCAGAGCGCCGGTTATGGAAGTCAGAAATCACAATAATTTATTGGGGGTTACTTAACAAGCTGACAAACAATCAACGATTATAATCAAGTAAACTTGAATCCATCAAGCAATAATCGGCTTTGTGCGCGCCCATCTCCTTGCCGCCGCGCGCTTTGCAACGCTTGCTGCAACATTGACGCGCGGATGGCGACCAAGTGTCAGTTTCTTTGCGCTTTTATGTGGGTTTTCTCGGTAAATCAAAGCGGATAATCGCCTCGCCATTGCGCGTCACGCGCGGCGCGGGACGGAAGGCGTGGCCGTAGATCACCTCAAAACTCAGGCCCAGCTTGCCGTCGGGACGGCGCGTTTTTTCCAGCGCGGCCAGCATGCGCTGCCAGGCCGCCTTGCCCATCAGGCCGCGCCGGCGCGTGGTCAGCGGATTGCCGCCAAAGGCGCGCACGTCCGCCAGCAGTTTTTCCGCCGTGTCGTAGGTGACGGTGATGATTTCCATGTCCAGCACGGGCGTGGAAAAACCCGTCTCGACCAGCATGTCGCCAAAGTCATGCATATCGACAAAGGGCAAGGCATGCGGAGATAAGTCCGCCTCGGCAAAGGCGTCGCGCACTTCGCGGAAAGTGTCGGGACCGAAACAGGAAAACATCAGCAAGCCATCGAGACGCAGCGCGCGCCGCCATTCGGCAAACACGCGGTCGGGCTGGGCATGCCAGTGCAGCGCCAGGTTCGACCACACGAGGTCGATGCTGGCCTGCGCCAGCGGCAAGTCACCCAGGTCGCCGCACAACAAATCCACGCCCGCCTTGGCCGGCAGCAACTTGCTGAGGAAGTGGTTCAGGCTGGCCAGTTTCGACGCGGGCGCGCGCGCCGCCTGCACCATCGCTTGCGCTGCATCGAGACCGATAATCTGCGCGGCGGGATAATCCTTTTGCAGCTGCGCCAGATCCGCGCCAGGGCCGCAACCGGCGTCAAGCACGCGCAAGGGCGTGATTTTCACCAGCTCCAGGCGCTCGTGCATGCGCTTTGATACTTCACGGCGCAGGAAGTCCGACGGCGCGATGCGCGCCGGACGGGAAAAGAAATCGCGTACTTGCACCGCATCGATGGGCGCACTCATTTTGGGCGGACTGGTGGGAACTGGCATGTTGAAACCGGTGAGGTGAGATAATGTCGGCAGTGTACATGGAACGACGCCATCGCGATGCGCCACGCCGCCTGGCACGCTGGTAAGGCCGCCTGGCAGGCGCTGGGACGCTGGCTGGGCGCCACGGTGCTGCCGGCCCAGTGCGCGCTGTGCGGCATCGGCTGCCCGGAAGTGCTGTGTTCGCCTTGCCGGGCGCAGTATTTCGTACAACTTCGGGGGCTGCTGCGCCCCCGCTGCCGCCAGTGCGCCAATCCGCTCGCTGAGATTGAGGTGGCGCTGCTGTGCGGACGCTGCGTGCACCACAGGCCCGCGTACGACGCCACCGTCACGGCGTTTGATTATGCGGCGCCCGTCGACCAGTTGCTGTTGCAGCTGAAATTCGGCGCGCGCCTGCCGCTGGCGCCCCTGTTGGCAGAATTGCTGCATGCGGCCATTCAGCAACAAGCAGCCTGGGAGGCGCCGCAACTGCTGTGTCCGGTGCCGCTGGGCCCGGCCCGTCTGACCGAACGGGGTTTTAATCAGGCGCTGGAAATTGCCCGCCCGCTGGCGCGCCTGCTGGACGTCCCTTTACAGCCCCGCCTGGCGTTGCGCGTGCGCGAAACGCGTGCGCAAAGCGGCGTGGCGCCGCAGGAACGGCGAGCCAACCTGGCGCACGCCTTCGCCATCGCGCCGGAACACGCGCCGCTATTACAAGGATGTCACGTGGGCATCGTCGACGACGTGATGAGCAGCGGCCATACCGTCAACGCGCTGGCGGCCGCCTGCAAGGGCGCGGGAGCGGCCAGGGTAAGCATTCTGGTGGTGGCGCGCACGCCGCCGCATTAAATTCACTCTATATATGAGGAGAGCATCTTGTTTCACGTTGTTTTGGTAGAACCTGAAATCCCGCCCAATACGGGCAACGTCATCCGCCTGTGCGCCAACACGGGCGCGCAGCTGCACCTGATCGAACCGCTGGGCTTTCCGCTCGACGACGCCAAGATGAAGCGCGCCGGCCTCGATTACCACGATTACGCCAAGATGAAGGTGCACAAGAACTGGGCAGCGTTCCTGGCCGACACCCAGCCCGACCCGGCCCGCATGTTCGCCATGACCACGCGCGGCTCGCGCCCGTTCGGCGACGTGGCCTTCCTGCCGGGCGACGTGTTCGTGTTCGGTTCCGAGACGAAAGGCCTGGATCCGGCCCTGCGCGACGGTTTTCCGGCAGAGCAACGCATCCGCCTGCCGATGCGCCCCGACAACCGCAGTTTGAACCTGTCAAATACGGTGGCCGTCGTCGTGTACGAGGCCTGGCGCCAGCATGGGTACCAGGGCGGCGCGTAGGTCGGATTAGGCCCAAGGGGCCGTAATCCGACAACATTGTTGGCGTTAGTGGTGTTGTCGGACTACGCGGGGCTTTACCCCGCTAATCCGACCTACGCGTTTGCATACGGCAATCAGCGCAGCGCCAGCTGCGCGTCAACGCCCGTAGCCACATCCAGCATCACCAGCTGCGTGCGCAGGTCGCGCGTGGCGGCCAGCTTGCCGTTCACGTACAAATTCGTCTTGACGCCATACACGCCTTGCGACACGCCGGCCGGCAAGGTCAGCTCGAACGAGTTTTCAAAGCGCCCGCCCGACTTGTTGCTGCTGGCCAGGGCTTTCGAGCCGGACTTGAAGGGCTGGCCTTGCGGGTCGAGCACTACCAGCTCTTCGCGCACGTCGTTGACGCTTTGCGCGCTGCCGTTGACCAGCTCCACCACCGAAGTGACCTTGAACGGCTGGCCCCGCTTGACGGTCGACGCGCTCAGCTGCGGCGTGTACGACACCACTTGTGGCTCGCGCGGCAGCGCGCCGCGTGCGCGGATGTAGTCGCGGTCCGCCTGCGCCGCTGTCTTGGTCTGGCGCGAATTGACATTGATGGCCAGGCAACCGGCCGCCGCCAGGCCGCCGCCGATGGCAGCGCCCTTCAACGCGCCATTCTTGCCGCCCGCCAGCGCGCCCAGCAGCGCGCCCACGGCAGCGCCGGCAGCCGCCGTCGTGCCCACGCTGCACGGGTCCTCATCCGTGGCCGCCTGGGTTCCGCCTTGCGGATAGGAACTGTCCTGGCGCACGCCGTTCGGGTTCATAGTCGCCGTGGCGCAGCCGGCCAGCATGGCCGCGATGGTCAGCGCAGCGGCTGTGCGCAAGGTAGTGTGATTCAGCATGGTGATTCCCCAGATTTCTAATTGATCGTTGTTTCCGTCTGCAGCACTTGCCGTTCGCGCTCGCGGATGCGGCGCGACAGATTGTCGATGCGCGCATTGCCGGGATCGACACGGCGCGCGCTTTCCAGATACGTCTTGGCCGCATCGAACTTGCCTTCCAGCAAAGAACGCTCGGCATCGCGCAGGAACGACAGCGCCATCTCGTTGCGCATGGCCGCGCCGCTATCGACGGGCGACGTTTCCAGCGGACGGCGTTCGGCCACCGCTGAACGTTCGACCGTGCGCGCGGGCGCAGGTTCCGTTGGCACGACGCGGACCGGTGCCGTATCCACCGGCGCGGGGACCGGTGCCGGTGGATACGGCGTGGGCGCAGGTGCCGGGGCCGCCGACAGCACCTGCACGTCGGCCTTCAACTGCGGCAATTCCTCCGCTTCGCGGTCGATCGCTTCCAGTCTGGCGATGCCATTCCTTGCCGCCGTCGCATCCTTGCCATCGAGTGCCTGGCGCACCCCGACCAACACGGACGCGGCTGCCGCCTGCTGGCGCGCCAGTTGCTTGCGCACGGAATCCACGCTGGATGCGCCCGCGCAATCGGCGTCGAGCGCGGCAATGCCCTTGGCCGCGCTTTGCAATTGGTGTCCATCGATATTGCGCTCGATGGCGCGCACGCCGCGCTGGCAACTGCCAGACGCTGCGCCCGCCCTGCCGATCGCCGCCTGCAAATCGTCCGCCTTGGCGCTGGACTTGCCGGTGCACATATTTTTCGCCGTCGCCAGCTTCTGCCGGGCGCCGTCCAGGCTGCCATTCGCTACCAATTTGAGGCCGCTATCGATCGCGTCATTGCAAGCTGCATCATTCTTGCCGCCCGGCTTGCCATTCATGTAGACGATGACGGCCGCCAGCACGGCGATGCCGCCCAGCCAGCGCAGCCACTTGCGCGGCGCTGGCGGCGGTTCGGTTGACGCCGGTGAAGCAAGCGGCACGGGCTTCGACACAGCTTTCGGCTGGGCCGGCTTCGGCGGCGCTGGCTGCGGCACGGCAGGCGGCGCGGACACCGGCACGGGCGGCGGTTTCGGCGCAGGCGTAGGCGCCACAGGCACGGGAGGCGGCTTGGGCGCTACTGGCGTCACTGGCGGCGGTGCAGGCACAGGCAGCGGCGGCGGCACGGCCGCAGCCGGCCGGGCAGCGCCAGCCACCGCGTGACCACAGTACGGGCAATGGCTGACAACGGTCCACAGGCCCGTCTTGCATTTGTTGCAGATATCCAAAACTAATCCTTCATTCCAACGTCATTCCAGCATTCCAGCACTCAACCCAGAGGCGGCGGCATCAGCGGTGGCGGCGCGCTGAGGAACAAGGACGCCAGTTCGGGGAACTGGGCCAGGTCAGCCCAGGCCGGCAAGCCGGCGCGCCACACCTTGGTGGTGGCTGGCACAACCTGTCCCGCCTGCACGTACTGCACGATCTGCAGGGCCGTGAACGGCCCCTGCTGCTGGCCGTTGATGCCCAGGAAATACTGGTGCTCCACCAGCGGCGGCGGCATGCCGCCCAGTGGTGGCGGCAGGCCGAACGCGGCTGCCGCCGGTGCAGCAGCCGCACCTGCCGGGCGCAGCAATTGCTCGAGGCGCCCCGCTTCCAGCATTTCCCCCTTGATCGCATATTTCAAACGGGGCTGGCCGTCCGCTTCCGGTTCGCGCACTTCCCAGTCGTAAGCATCGCTGTCGGAGTCGCCGATGACGTTCGCCCACTCCTTCAAGCGTCCCAGCAAGGCTTGCACCGTGCGGTCAAGTTCATCGCTGGCCATGCCCTTGCGGCGCGCCGACTCGCGCAGGCGCGCGCCCACTTCGGCGGAAATGGCGCTGCCAAAGCCGATGTACGGCAGCTGCGAGCCATCGGCCTGCGCCACCAGCTTGGGTGCATATACGCCCCGCTCGTAGTATTTTGCCAGCGCCGCCATGGCCGCCGTCTGCACGGCGTCAAGCGCCGTCAATTTTTCTTCAATGCGCAGGGCGATATTTTTCTCGTACGAGGCGGGCATGCCGTTCTGGCGGATGGCCCGTTCGTTGCCGATGCGGCGCAAGTCGCCGGGCTCGACGGCAAACTGATACTGGCCCGGCGGCACGACCCGACCCGTGTGGCGCGTCAGCACGCCCAGCATGATCGCTTGCAGGAATTCGCCGAAATCTTCCGCCAGGCGCTTCATCTCGTCTGTGTTCGGCGCGATCGGGTGCGTGAATTGCGTCGGATCGATATGCGTGTGGGTCGGCGCCTTGTCGTTGTCGCCTTCCTTGCGGTAGCTGGTGCGCCAGCCTTCCAGGCCGCGCAGCACCGTCATCGGCACGCCGGCCAGTTCGCAATAGCAGACGGCGCGTCCGCGGATGCCCGTTTCGACGATTTCCAGCTGGCTCACCGTGATGCCTACCTGTGTCGGCACGCACGATTCGAGCTCGGCGCCGAACTTCGCCTTGAAAGCGGCCGCATTGGCCACGCCGATCACGCACTTGAACTGGTCCGACACGACCGTGAAGTCGCCCGCCATGTTGGCGTCGATCCATGGCATGGAGCAGGCCAGCAGCTTGCGGAAACGGTCCAGGCGTTCGGACACATCCATCTGCTCGAGCGCCTCGAACAAGGGGTCGGGCGTGCTCGTCGCGCCTTCGGCCAGGCCCGCCGTGGCGATCATGTTCTCGGCCATGCGCGTCACTTTGGCCAGGATCAAGCCCCGTTGCGCCGGTTCGCCCAGCATGGGGAACAGCGCTTTCGAGCCGCCCATGTCCTTGAACGCTTCATCGGCCCACTGGCGCAAAGTGGCGGCCGACGGCAGCGCTATGTCTTTTTCCGTGACGGGAATGACGATCAGGGTCGCGTGTTCCTTGTCCAGGTCCTTTTGCAGGATGGTATTCGCCGTTTTCAATTCCGCCAACATGGACAGCACGCCATCGCGGCCCGTTTGCAGCTCGCCTACCAGGCCATTCCACTGCGCGCGGCCTTGCGCATCGACGCCGATCCGGTTACCCAGCCAGCGCGACAGTTCGCCCAGCAGGAGGACGGACTCGTCCGCCGCCTTGGCGCGCAAATGGAATTTCAGCGCATTTGCCATTTCCGTGCGCAAATGGTCCATCACCACGCCCGCCTGCTTTTCGCCATTGCTGAGGAAGCCGAAGGTGCTGCGCGTCTGTTCCAGGTTATTCAACAGGCGCTCGTACTCGCGCGAGCGCACGGCTTCCTTGATTTCGCGATAGCGCTCGGCATTGTTGCCGATCTGCGCCGTCAAGCCGCTGCCCGGCGCCTCGATGCGGTCCTTGATCTGCTCCACCAGCGACAGCACGTATTCCAGGCCGCCGAATTCCTTGTTGTCCAGGTAGCCATACAGCTGGTCGCGCACGACGTTCTTGACATCCTCGAGCACTTCGCGGCGCCGCTTGCTGATGCGGTCTTCCGTCGTGTCGGCCGTGGAATCCTGGTCGCGCACGGCGTCGCGCTCCAGGTGCTTCATGGCATCGCGCACTTGCGCCGGCCATTCGCTGCGGTCAAAGCCCGTGCGGATATCGTTGATGCGCGTATTGACCCGGTTTTCCACGCCGGCCAGCAAGTGGCCGTGGCGGTCTTCCAGCAATTCATCGACGACGCGGAAATCGATGAAGTCGCCGCTGGAACGCTTCAGTTCAATGCTCTTGTCGGAAAACTCGGGGAAATCGCTGAAGGGCGTGCCCTTCAGGAACATATTGGCAGCGAGGAAATTATCGCGCTGCGTATCCGTGGCGCGATTGGCGCCCGCATCCGTGCCGCCCACGCCAAAGAACGCTTGCAGCATGGCGCCGGCCCAGCGGTGGGCCCGTTCGTCGCGCGCCGCTTCCTGGCGCGTATCGAGCACGGCCATGCCGAACGAAGAAAAGCGCTTCGAGAAATACAAACGCATGTCGCCGAAGCGGTCTTGCGGCACGGGCGCGTTGTACAGGGAATTCTTGTGCTGCGCCTGGTTGACGGCGATCGAGCGCTTGGCGCGCGCGAAGTCGGCCGAAGCGAAATCCTCGAACAGCGAATCGGCCACCATGTGGTAGACGTCGCTGACATCCTTGGTGTGCTGCTGGGCAAGATTACCCGAATCGATGAGGTACACCTCGCTGTACGGCTCGCGCGTCAGTTCCGGACGGTCATACGCATCCCAGCGCCCCACATAACCCTTGTTGCCCATCATCGCCGATTCCAGCTCCATCAGCGCCGCATAGCCGTTGGCCTCGACCCGGTCCTTGTTGGCCTTGGTGTAGCCGGTCGGCAAGAACAGCATCAGCTCGACATCGGCCGCGCCCACTTCGCTGCGCGCCAGCCAGCGCGCCAGCAAGCCCATGTCCAGGAAGGAACCGGAACCCGTGCCACCGGCCACGGAACCGACGATGACGATGCGGAAACGGTTCGTTTCCATGCGCAAGCCCAGCTCGGCCAGCTGGCGCTCGTGCGACAGGCCCGCCTTCAAGGCTTTCAATTTCAAGCGGATCTTGTCGCGGATCTTGGCATATTTATCGAAGAAATACAGGCGCGACACGGCGCGGATCTGGCCGGCGCCGCTGCTCATGTCGAAACGCAGTTCGCGGATGCGCTGCGGCGTCAACGGCAGCCATTCCTTGATGTGCGGATATTTCTCCAGAGAATCTTCATCACGGCTGTACTTGTCCATGTCGAACGATTCGACCACCTTGTCGTCATCCGTGAACTTCACCTGGTCGAACTGCAAGTCTTTCGCCTGCGATTCGCCGCTCTCGATCACGGCGCCATTGTCGAGGTCGAAATGGATGAATTGCGCGATGGGAAAGTCCGCCAGCCCTTCGATGCGCGTGCGGTTGCCCGCGCCGCCCCACAGGGTGTTGAGGATGCGCCGGCGCACGCGCATCAGCACCTGCATGCCCGTGCCGCCGATGCCGATGAACAGGGTCGGGCGCAGTTCGATGATCTTGTCCTGCTTGCGCTCGCTGGCGCCGCCGGTGATGGTTAGCTTCAGGTTCTCTGCCATGGTGATTCCTTCGATGGTGCGTACGACGGCGTGCGGCTTAGCGGCGGCTCGATGTAAAGGTCAACAGTAACGCAACCAGGCCCACCAGCACCAGCGGCCCCATGAACAGTGGCGCGAGGAATTTATGCGCGTTCAGGGCGGCCAGCACGACACCGGTGGCCAGGCTGGCCAGGAAGATGAACAACCACCAGCCCGAGGCATTGGCCTTGTTCGGCGGCACGCGCTTGGCCACCAGGCCATTCGCGTAGGCATTCTTGGCAAAGAAAAAGGCGATAAACAGCAGCAACAACACCACGCCGCTGACCAGGGTGTCGCGCGACGAGGTATCGGTCGTGCCGGCAGCGTCAAACGCGGGCGCAGGTTCGGTCGTTGCGGTGGTGGCGGACGCTGGTGCGCCCGGCGCATCGGCAGCCGGTGGCGCGGACGCCGGGGCCGTTACCGGGACCGGCAAAGTAAAACCTGCGTTGTCTTTGGGAGTGTCTTGCGCCATGGTATGCCTCTGATGGGTTTGAATAGTTTAAAAAGAAATACTTGTCAGGCCAGGCTCAAGGCATGGCCTTCGGCCACGCGCACGACGGCCGGCTTGCCCAGGCCCCGCTTGAGTTCGCCAATGTCGCGGCCGTCGTCGTCGCGGATCTGCACGCTCTTGAATGGTTTTAATAACACTTGCCGCTGCACGCCGTCGGCCATCACCTTGTAGCGCGTGGCGCGCGTGCCAAGCAAACCCAGCGCCAGCAAGCCCAGCACGAGCGCCAGGACGCCACCCAGCATCGCCAGCACGGGCAGCAGCGGATACTGTATGCGCACCAGCAATGGGATCGTCGCCTGCGACGCGCGCACGCTGTCGGGCGGCGTGAACATGCCAGAGATCGGGTCGCCGGGGAACAGTTCCTGCAAATCCTTGCCAAAACTGGACGCCAGCGCCAGCCGCTGTTCCGACAGACCCACCTGCGCCTGCATCGGCAGCATCACCTGCTTGCCCATGGCGGCGATCGCCTGCGCCGACCACGGCGACGGTATCTGCGCCATCGGCAGCGCAAACTGTACCTGCACCGACTGGCTGGCGCCCGGCTGCAACTGGCGGATTTGATCCGGCGCAACGTGCAGGGGCGCGTTCTGGCCGGCCAGGCTGGCGTGCACCCTGGCGCTGTCGATCACGTAGGGGAAAAACATGTTTTGCAATGACGCCTGGAGCACCACTTGCGGCACCAGGTTCGCCGCATCGACGTCGAGCACGATGGTGCGCCCGTCGCGGCCCAGGCTGGCTTGTACGTTGGCGCTGTTCTTGACGGACTGGGGCACGATGCGCACGGCATCCTGATCCACCGGTTTTAATCGCGCGGGCGGGCGCGTCAGTACTTGCGACAAACGCCCTTCGGCCAGGATACGGTTCAGGGCGTCAGAGGCCGGCTGGCCATACGCGAGCGCGTACACCATCAAACCCTTGGCGCTGTAAAGCTTGCCCTGCACGGGCATGCGCAGCGGAAACACCAGCGTCTTGCTGATCGACGGTTCCAGATGCAGCAAGCGGTAAAAGTCGCGGTTGCGCTCGGCCGTCTGGCTATCGTTGTTGGGGCTGTTCTTGTTATTGGTAAAGATCCACACGATGCCGGAGGCGGACTGGAACGGACCCGTGATGGTCTTGGTGACGGCTTCCTGGAAATCCGTGTCGGCCAGCGCGCCGCCGGCGCTCTTGCGCGCCAGGCCGAGACTGGCCAGCTGGCCCGCCACGCCGGCGCCGCCCTGCCCTTGCCCCAGCAGCGATGGCGATACATGCGCGCCGCTGCTCTGGCTGAAGGCCAGGGTATAGACCTTGTCGGAGGGGCTCGTGGCTGCCTGCGCCACGGCGCCGACCAGGGCCTTCAGTTGCGAATGCTCATCCGTGTAAAACGGCTCCATCCAGCCCGAGTTTTGCACGAGAAAGGCTTGCTGGATGCCGGCCGCCTGCGCGCCGGCTGCACTGAGCAAAGCGGCGCAGGCCGCGATCAGGACGCGCGCTTTCATGCCTGCAAGGCCCAGCCATCGATGCGCGACAGCAAGGGGTGATATGCCCACAAGGTGCTTTCATGCACAAACAGGCGCAGGCGCCACGGTTCGCTGACGGCAAAGGTATGAAACACGTTTTCACGCAATTCATCGTCCTGCACCAGCTGGGCTGCCAGGCGCTCGCTCGAGCGCAGCACGCTCGACAGGCCGGCGCTGGTGGCGAACTTCACGCCAAACACGCTGTTGCCAGCGTTCGATTCCAGCAAGGGCATGACGGCCTGGTTCTTGCCGCCATCATCGCCGTGTTCCGGTTCTTCCCACGGCGCCGTTTTCAGCTTGGTGGCGAAGCGGTAATTGAAGCTGCCCGAACACAGGCGCGGCGCCAGCGCGTCGGCCCGTTCGGACTGCGCGCCCAGTTTCACGTAGACATAGGTGCCACGGCTGCGCTCGAAGCACAGCTGCCACAGGCCGCCGTCGCGCGACACGTACGGGCTGCCGAATTCGAAATGCGGCACCAGTCCCTCGGGCCAGGGTGTGAACGAGGCGGCCACGTTGCCGTCCGGTTGCAGCTGCAAGCGCAGCTGGCCGTTGGCGCAGGGCCACACGGCCATGCGGTTGTAGGCCACGGGCGCGCTGACGGCGCCCAGGTCAAACAGGCCGTCGAGCAGCACGTCGCTGCCCGGCTTTTGTTGCGCGTCAAGGTTGACGAAGCGGATGCGGCCATCGTCGTCGCGCAGCGGCGCCCACAAACGGTTCTGGAACCAGACGGGCGCGGCCACGCACGGCGCGCCGCCCACGTGTTCGACCACGTAGGTCAGCGAAGGCACGTCGGGACGGATGCAGGCCAGGCCATGGCTGGTCGGCAAGACCAGCACGCTATTGAACTCAGGCACCAGCTCGGCGCGCCAGGCGCCGTGGGCCAGCTCCGATTCGGCCAGCAAGCTGTCGCTTTCCGGCTCCAGCGCCAGCCAGCGTTTCGAGGCAGGCAGCCAGGCGTGCAAGACGGCCTTGCGCGGCTCAAGCGCCAGCAGCGCGGGCGCGCTGGTGCCGAACCGGGCGGAAAAGAATTCGTATTCACCGGGCGGCGGCATGGGCAGCGAGGCATCGGCTTGCGCATGCTCTTCGCGCGCGCGCTGGTCGGCCAGTTTCAGGGGCACGCTGGCCTGGCGCAAGCCGGCCGGGCCGGCCGGCGGCACGTCGCTGACAGGATATGCGCCGTAGGGCGGCACCCAGGGCGGCGTGGCGGAAGTGTCGGGCGGCACTTGCAAGGCCGTGCCCGAGCCGGGGTCGAACGAGAATTCGGGCGGGAACTGCCGCACGGGCGCAGCGGCGGCTGCGGGCAGGCGCCGCGCGAGCATCAGCTTGCCGATATCGGCCTGGCTCACCAAGGGCGTGACGTTCTGGCCGTCCGCGCTGCGCTGCATGCTCCACGCGCCATCGTCATCCACGTGCCAGACGCCGGAGGGCAGTGGCCAATCCCCAGAAGTTTTATGATCCATTTATTTTCTATGACTAGCAATGCATTCAGACGGTGTAACGTGCTGGGGCTGACGCAACGCAGTCGCAGCCCTGGCAGTTCTCATAGTAACGTCTTTTTATCTGTATGGAAACATTGACGAGCTTCCTCAGCCCTGCTGCGTCCGCACTTTCGTCAACAGCTTGGTGGTCGAGCGGTCATGCGCGAAATCGATGGCCACGGCCTGGCCGCCATATGCCAGCACGGCCTTGCCTTCCGGAATGGCTGCCATGTCGTAGTCGCCGCCCTTGGCATAGATGTCCGGTTCGATCTCCTGCACCACTTCCAGGGCACTGTCTTCCGAAAACGGCACCACCAGGCTTACCGCTTCCAGCGCGGCCAGCACGGCCATGCGATCTTCGCAGCTGTTCAGGGGGCGGTCATCGCCCTTGCCCAGGCGTTTCACTGAAGCATCAGTATTCACGGCAACGATCAGCGAAGCGCCCAGCGCGCGCGCCTGCGCCAGGTATGTCACATGGCCGCGGTGCAAAATATCGAACACGCCGTTCGTCACCACCACCGGTGTCGGCAGGGCCGCGGCGCGGGCGCGCAGTTCGTCACGGCCGCACAGTTTGTTTTCAAAATCAGGCATGGCTATCTCTTGTAGGGTTAAATATGGTCACGACACGGTCACGCTCAGGCGTGGCTATCGTCATGGATGCCGCCGGCATCGCGGCGACAGCACAGCTCATTGCCGCGCGCCGGTTGCCTGGCACGCCAATGTGATCGCCGCTTCCAGCGCCTGCATCTGCAGTTCCACCACCCTCTGCCTTCGCCGCCCGCTCCCGCATTATAGGGGGCGATCCGCTACAATACGCCATCGGCACCACAGTTTCACGTTTGCGCCACCTTTCATTCATTGCAAGTAAGCACTTCCTGTGTTTCAATCAACCTATGACACTGACTGAACTGAAATATATCGTTGCAGTCGCGCGAGCGAAGCACTTCGGGCATGCCGCCGAAGCTTGCTTCGTTGCCCAGCCCACCCTGTCAGTGGCCATCAAGAAACTCGAAGACGAATTGGGCGTGGTCCTGTTCGAACGGGGCGGCGCGGAAATCTCCGTCACGCCCCTGGGCGCGCAAATCATCGCGCAAGCCGAGCGCGTGCTGGAACAGACGGCCGCCATCAAGGAACTCGCCAAGCAAAACAAGGACCCGCTGGCCGGCCCCCTGCGCTTGGGCGTGATCTACACGATCGGCCCCTACCTGCTGCCGCCCCTGGTCAAGGCCATGATAGACCAGGTACCGCAGATGCCTTTGATCTTGCAGGAAAACTTCACGGTTCGCCTGCTCGAATTGCTGCGCCAGGGCGAACTGGACGTGGCCATCATGGCCCTGCCCCTGCCCGACCACGGCATGGCCATGCAGGAACTGTATGACGAACCGTTTGTCGTGGCCATGCCGCGCCAGCATCCATGGACGGCGCGTGACAAAATCGCCGCGCAAGACTTGAAGTCGGAAACCATGCTGCTGCTGGGCAATGGACACTGTTTCCGCGACCAGGTGCTGGAAGTGTGCCCTGAAATGGCGCGTTTTTCCTCGCCCGGCAACGGCATGCAGCGTACCTTCGAGGGTTCCTCACTGGAAACCATCCGCCACATGGTGGCCAGCGGCATCGGCCTGACAGTCTTGCCGCGCGCCTCCGTGACCAATATGCACGCCACCGACGGCATGCTCGAATACCGGCCCTTCGCCGCACCCGTGCCATCGCGCAGGGTGGTGATGCTGTGGCGCAAGAGTTTTACGCGCAAGGCCGCCATCGATGCCCTGTGCGCGGCCATCGCCAGCTGCAACTTGCCGGGCATCACCCCTTTATGTGACGACGAAGACCAGCGCCCAGGCGCAAAATAGTACATTGACATACTATTTGCGATAATCGACCTTTCTCTTCAACAAGATCGAGTCTTCCATGAACAAGCTGGCGCTGTATTTCCGCCTGATACGGCTGGACAAGCCTATCGGCACCGTATTGCTGCTGTGGCCTACCCTTTGTGCGCTATGGCTGGCGCAACAGGGCGTGCCGGACTGGCGGCTGCTGCTCATCTTTACCCTCGGCACTTTCCTGATGCGCTCGGCTGGCTGCGCCATCAACGACTACGCCGACCAGGACATCGACAAATTCGTCAAGCGCACGGCCGAGCGTCCCATCACCAGCGGGCGCATCAGCGGCAAGGAAGCGCTGGCCGTGGCCGGCGTGCTCACCATACTGGCCTTTTGCCTGATCCTGCCCTTGAATGCGCTGACCAAGCAGCTGTCGGTGGCCGCCGTCATCATCGCCGGCACCTATCCCTACTTCAAGCGCTTCTTTGCCATCCCGCAAGCGTATCTGGGCATCGCCTTCGGCTTCGGCATTCCCATGGGCTTTGCCGCCATCACGGATTCCGTGCCCGTCGTCGCCTGGTTGCTACTGCTGGGCAATGTCTTCTGGGCCGTGGCCTACGATACGGAATACGCGATGGTCGACCGCGACGACGACTTGAAAATCGGCATCAAGACCTCGGCCATCACGTTTGGCCGCTACGACGTGGCCATCGTCATGTTCTGCTATGCCGTTTTCCTGCTGCTGTGGCTAGCCTGCGGCTGGTACCTGGGCTTGCGTTACTGGTTCGTCGCGGGTCTGGTAGTTGCGGCCGGTTGCGCCGTTTATCACTACACCCTGATCCGCGCACGCGAGCGTATGCCGTGTTTTGCGGCATTCCGGCATAATAACTGGCTAGGAGCAGCGGTGTTTGCGGGCGTGGTACTGGACTTTGCTTTCCGTTAAGCAATCATCCTTGCGCCGTGGCAGCCCTTGAGGCGGCGCAAGACATGCCTGGCCGCAGCTGCCTACACTGGTATTTCACTGTGCAGTTTCACTTCCATGAGGTAATACATGAGCTCGATACATACCGGAAAATCCAGCAGCGACAGCATCCTCGCCGACGCCGACAAGGCCCGCGACAAACTGGTCGGCGACCTGAAAACCGTCATCAATGAAGCGGAAGGCTGGCTCGATGGCGCCAAGGATCAGACGGGCGAAAATATCAAAGCCGTCAAGGACAAATTCATCGCCACCCTGGAAACGGCCAAGAAAGACTTGATCAAGCTGGAAGAAGACTTGCTCGAACGCACCAAGAAGGCGGCCAAGGCCACCGACGAATACGTGCAGGACAATCCATGGAAAGCTGTCGGTGCGGGCGCCGTCGTCGGCGTGCTGTTCGGCCTGCTGCTTTCCTCGTCACGCCGCTAGAGAGTAACGGCGCAGTACCGACGGCGCAGGCCGTCTCCTGACGCGAAAGGCAGCATATGGCTATCGTGCACCATGTCGCCCAAGTCGCAGCGACCCTCGCCGCCATCGTCCAGACCCGTCTGGCCCTGGCGGCCGTGGAAATGGAAGAAGAGTCGCTGCGCTTCCTGTCCTATCTGGCGCTGGCCATGCTGGCACTGATGTGCCTGTTTGTCGGCCTGGTATTGGTCGTGTTCCTCGTCATCGTGCTATTCTGGGATACGCACCGCATCGCCGCCATTGCCATCACGGCCGCCGTCTTCATTGTCGCCGCCATCGCCACCCTGCTGGGCGTGCGCGCCAGTTTCCGCAGCAAGCCGAAGCTGCTGTCCTTCACACTTTCCGAACTGAACAAAGACCTCGACAAGCTGCAATTGCTGGCCCGCCGGGGAAAGGAGCGGCCATGACCACGCATCCCACCAAGTTGTCGCATGTCCACACGGCCGCCAGCCTGGCGCAGCGGCGCGACGCGCTGCTGGCCGAATGCGCGCTGCAGCGCCTGGCCCTGGGCGTGCAGACGCGGCAATTGCTGGAACCGCTAACGGGCGGCAAGCTGCGCCACACCCTGGCCACGCGCTTCAAGATTCCCCTGATGGTGGGCGGTGCCGTGCTGGGCCTGCTGCTCGTGCGCCCGCGCCGTTTCCTGCCGCTGCTGCGGGCCAGCGGCGCGCTGCTCAAGCACGCCACGGCCGCCATGCCCGTCGTGCTGGCACTGGCGCAGCGTTTCAGCAAGAAAGAAACGCCGTCTTAAAATATTTTTACTTAGCTGCATCCAAATGGCAGGCACATGCGTAGTAATGGTATCAACCAGCCGGTTGAGCCAACTACCAGGAGTTCGCCATGCTTGCCACCATCGCCCCACGCCATACCGCCCCGTCGCTCACCGTGCTGTGCGCCGCCCTGCTCGTGGCCGCCTGTGCCCCCATGAGCGCCCGCTATTCGCAGGAACAATTGCCGAACGCCGTCAAGGTACCCGATGGCCATCAAGTCGCCATGCAAACGGTGGGCGTGGGCAAGATCGCCTACGAATGCAAGGCGAAAAAAGATATGACGGGCCATGAATGGGTCTTCGTGGGACCGGATGCGGCCCTGAACGACCGCGGCGGCATGCAGGTCGGCACCTATGTGGGACCACCTGCCACCTGGGCCAGCCTGGATGGCTCGAAAGTCACGGCGACGCAAGTGGCCGTGGCGCCGGCTGGCGCGGGTAATATTCCGTATCAGCTGGTGAAAGCCAATCCAGCCATGGGCAACGGCGCCATGCAGGGCGTCAGCTACATCCAGCGCGTGGCCACCAGCGGCGGCGTGGCACCAAGCAGCCCCTGCGGTATGGAGAGCATCGGCGCCAAGCAATGGGTGCCCTACCAGGCCGATTATATCTTCTGGAAAGCTGCATAAATCAGTGACAACGATGGTTGGCAAGCTGGTTTCTGGCCTATACTCGGTCTTAAAAACTTGCTAACCATTAACTACTTACTGACGATTGCGCCAACCTTGCCAACGCTAGCCACCCCTTACGATTACGATGCCGCCCTGCGCGCCTGCGCCAGAGGCGAGCAGCAGGCATTGCACGGCCTGTACCAGCAGGAAAGCCGCTACCTGCTGGGCGTGGCCCTGCGCATCGTGCGCCAGCGGGCACTGGCCGAAGACGTGCTGCACGACGCCTTCCTGAATATCTGGCGCCGCGCCGGCAGCTTCGACGCCACGCGCGGCAGCGGCAAGGGCTGGATCTATGTGGTGGTGCGGCACCAGGCGCTGAACGTGGCGCGCGCCCGCGCCCATGAAGTATCGGCCGACGAGGATACCGTGGAAACTCTGCTGCATGAACGCCTAAGTCACGATGCGGGCGAGGCCTATGCCGACCAGGCGGACCTGGGCAAGCTGCACGATTGCCTCGGCCACCTGGACGAGAGCAAACGCAACAGCATCCTGTACGCCTACGTCGATGGCTGCTCCCATAGCGAAATCGCGCAACGCCTGCAAGCGCCGCTGGGAACAGTCAAGGCCTGGGTCAAGCGGGGCCTGGCCGCCTTGCGGGAGTGCATGGGATGATGAATAGCGACGAGGAATTGCAAAGGCTGGCCAGCGAATATGTGCTGGGCACCCTGGAACTGGCCGAGCGCGCGGAAGTGGAACAGCGCTTGCCGCGCGACGCCGCCCTACGCGACGCCGTTGCTGCCTGGGAACAGCGCTTGCTGCCATTGACCACCCTGGCACCACCCGAGCAGCCATCGCCCCAGCTGTGGCCGCGCATCAGCGCCAGCCTGTTTACGCCCAAAACCGTGCGGCAGGCGGGCGGCTGGCAGCTTTGGTGGAATAGCCTGGCCTTCTGGCGAGTGCTGGCCGGCGGCGGAATGGCGGCCACAGCCGCGCTGGCCGTGCTGGTCACTACGCAACTGCAAGCGCCAGGCGGACCCGGCTATCTGGTGGTGCTGGTCGCGCCGCAGGATAAATCGCCGGGCTGGATCGTGCAGGCAGGCGGACGCGGTGGCAAGAACCGCGACCTGAGCCTGATCCCGCTGGGCCCGACCACCGTGCCGCAGCAAAAAGCCCTGCAATTCTGGACCAAGGGCAAGGACTGGGGCGCGCCCGTCTCGCTGGGTCTGGTCAAGCCGGGGCAAAGCCTCAAGTTACCGCTGGACAAACTGCCGCCGCTGCAACCCGATCAACTGTTTGAAATCACCCTGGAGCCGGAAGCGGGCTCGCCCACAGGCCGGCCGACGGGGCCGATCCTGTATATCGGCCGCGCCGTCAAGGTGATCTAATTACTTAGACAACTCGTCACCCATCTCGCGCCCCCGTTGCGCGGCCGCCTTGATGCCCTTGACGATGGCCGCCTTCACGCCGCTCTCTTCCATGCTGGTGAGTGCCGCATACGTCGTGCCGCCTTTCGACGTGACGCGCTCGCGCAGCAGCGACACAGGTTCGCTGGAGTTCGCCGCCAGCTGCGCCGCGCCCGTAAACGTGGCAATGGCCAGCTGCGTGCCCTGCTCGGGCGTGAGACCCAGTTCGGCAGCGGCCTGCTGCATGGCTTCGATAAAGTAAAACACGTAGGCGGGACCGCTGCCGGACACGGCCGTCACAGCGTCGATCTTGGCCTCGTCAGCTAGCCAGACGGTCTGGCCGACGGCGCGCAAGATGGCGTCCGCCGTTTTCTTTTGCTCGTCGCTGACGCCGCTGCTGGCCACCATGCCCGTGATGCCCATGCCGATCAGGGCCGGCGTATTCGGCATGCAGCGCACGATGGCGCGGTAATCGCCGAGCCAGCGCGACAGGTCTTGCGCGCGGATGCCGGCCGCGATCGACAGGATCAATGGCGCCCGTTCCCCGTCGAGGAAGGGCAGCAATTGCGCCCCCACCTCGCGCATGCTTTGCGGTTTCACGGCCAGCACGATCACGTCCACGCCGCGCAGCGCCTCGCCGGCGGAAGTGGCCGTCGTGACGCCGAATTGCGCCTGCAGTTTTTCCAGCGCCGGCGCATGCGGGTCGATCACGTGGATGTTGCCGCCCAGGGTCAGCTTGCCCGCCAGGCCGGCGATCAGGGCCGCCGCCATATTGCCGCCGCCTACGAAGGCGATATTCAATTCTGTCGTCATGCTTGCTCTCTCTTCATCAGGAATAGTTGCGGGAACCGAAGATGGCACTGCCCACGCGCACGATGGTGGCGCCTTCCAGCACGGCGGCGCGCAAGTCGGCCGACATGCCCATCGACAGGGTATCGAGCGCCAGTCCTTCGGCCTTCAATTGTTGGTACAGCACGCGCAATTGCGCAAACGCACGGCGCTGAAGGGTGACATCCGTCTCCGGCTCGGGAATGGCCATCAGGCCGCGCAAACGCAGGCGGGGCAGCTGCGCCACGGCATGTGCCAAGGCCGGCAAGTCAGCCGGCGTCACGCCGCTCTTGCTGGCTTCGCCGCTGATATTGACTTGCAGGCAGATATTCAGATCCGGCAAGCCGGCAGGACGCTGCTCGGACAGGCGCGCGGCGATCTTTTCCCGCTCTACCGTGTGCACCCAGTCAAAATTTTCGGCGATGGGGCGCGTCTTGTTGCTCTGGATGGGGCCGATAAAATGCCAGACGGGTGCGCCTTGCGGCAGCGCAAGCTTGACGGCGGCGATCTTGTCGAGCGCTTCCTGCAGATAATTTTCGCCAAACGCTGCCTGCCCCGCGCGCATGGCTGCCAGCACGGCATCCGCGCCGAAGGTCTTCGAGACGGCCAGCAGGGTCACGTCGGTCGGCGCGCGCTGCGCGTCAGCGGCGGCCTGCGCAATACTCTCGCGCACGGCTTGCAAGTTCTGTTCGATTGTGGACATAATCATTTTCTAGTGTATAGGGGCGGCGGCACAGTGCGCCAGCCCATCAATGCAGGCACAGGGATTATAAATGGACATTTCCGAACTACTCGCTTTCTCCGTCAGCAACAAGGCTTCCGACCTGCACCTGTCTTCCGGCCTGCCGCCGATGATACGCGTCCATGGCGATGTGCGCCGCCTGAACGTGGCCCCGCTCGAGCACAAGGAAGTGCACAGCATGATCTACGACATCATGAACGACAGCCAGCGCAAGGCCTATGAAGAAGCGCTGGAATGCGATTTCTCGTTCGAAATTCCCGGCCTGGCCCGCTTCCGCGTGAACGCCTACAACCAGGAACGCGGTGCCTCGGCCGTGCTGCGCACGATTCCATCGAAAGTGCTGAGCCTGGACGAACTCAACGCGCCGCGCATCTTCGGCGAACTGGCCATGCGCCCGCGCGGCCTGGTGCTGGTGACGGGGCCGACCGGTTCCGGCAAGTCGACCACCCTGGCGGCGATGGTGAACCACGTCAACGAGCGCCTGAACCACCATATATTGACCATCGAAGACCCGATCGAATTCGTGCATGAACCGAAGAAATGCCTGATCAACCAGCGCGAAGTCGGTTCGCACACGCATTCGTTCAGCAATGCGCTGCGCTCGGCCCTGCGCGAAGACCCGGACGTGATTTTAGTGGGCGAATTGCGCGACCTGGAAACCATCCGCCTGGCGCTGACGGCGGCCGAGACGGGCCACCTGGTGTTCGGCACCCTGCACACCTCGTCGGCGGCGAAATCGATCGACCGCATCATCGACGTCTTCCCCGCCGAGGAAAAGGAAATGGTGCGCGCCATGCTGTCCGAATCTTTGCAAGCCGTCATTTCGCAGAACTTGCTCAAGACCAAGGATGGCGCGGGCCGCGTAGCCGCGCATGAAATCATGCTGGCCACGCCGGCCGTGCGCAACCTGATCCGCGAGGCGAAAGTGGCGCAAATGTATTCGGCCATCCAGACGGGCAGCAATGTGGGCATGCAGACCCTGGACCAGTGCCTGTCCGACCTGGTGCGGCGCGGCACGATCTCGGCGGAGACGGCCCGCTCGGCCGCCAAATCGCCTGAAAACTTCCCCGGATAAACCATGCAGACGACGCACGAACACTATGGCGCCATGCACGCGCTGCTGGCGCAGATGCGCGCACGGGGCGGCTCCGACCTGTTCATCACGGCCGGCTTTCCCGCCGCCATCAAGCTCGACGGCAAGCTGACGCCGCTGGCGGGTAGCGCACTCGACGCGGCACAAGCGGCCGGCTACGTGCGCGCCGTCATGAACGCGCGCCAGGCGGCCGAGTTCGAAGCCAGCCGCGAAGCCAATTTCGCCATCAGCCCGGACGGACTCGGGCGCTTCCGCGTGTCCGCCTTCGTGCAGATGGGCCAGGCAGGCATGGTCTTGCGCTTGATCAATACCGCCATCCCCACCCTGGACGGACTGGGTTTGCCTGCCATCCTGCAAGACATCGTGATGAGCAAGCGCGGGCTCGTCATCATGGTGGGCGCCACGGGTTGCGGCAAGTCGACCACGCTGGCCGCCATGGTGGGCCACCGCAACGCGCACAGCCACGGCCACATCATCACCATCGAAGATCCCGTGGAATTCATCCATCCGCACGGCAACTGCATCGTTACCCAGCGCGAAGTGGGCGTCGACACGGACGACTGGGGCACGGCCCTGAAAAACACCCTGCGCCAGGCGCCCGACGTGATACAGATCGGCGAAATCCGCGACCGCGACACCATGGACCACGCCATCGCGTTTGCCGAGACGGGCCATCTGTGCCTGGCGACCTTGCACGCGAACAACGCCAACCAGGCGCTGGACCGCATCATCAACTTCTTCCCCGAAGAGCGGCGCCAGCAGCTGCTGATGGATCTGTCACTCAATTTGAAGGGCATGATTTCCCAGCGCTTGATCCCCAACAAGGAGGGCGGCGGGCGCAAGGCGGCGCTGGAAATCCTGCTCAATTCGCCGCTGATGAGCGACCTGATCTTCAAGGGCCAAGTGCACGAGATCAAGGAATTGATGAAAAAATCGCGCGAGCATGGCATGCAAACCTTCGACCAGGCCCTGTTCGACCTGCACGAAGCGGGCGCCATCAGCTATGAAGACGCGCTGCGCAATGCGGACTCCGTCAACGACCTGCGCCTGACGATCAAACTCAAGGGCGCAACGACGCCGGAACCCTCCCCGCAAACGGGCGCCACCAGACTGGGCCTCCTCTGACATGGCCAGCATCCACGATTTCCAAGCCGAGGCGCTGGACGGCACGCCGATCGATCTGGCGCAATACAAAGGCAAGGTACTGCTGATCGTCAATACGGCCAGCGCCTGCGGCTTCACGCCGCAATACCAGGGCCTGGAAGCACTGTACCGCGAATTTCACGACCAGGGCCTGATCGTGCTGGGCTTTCCCTGCAATCAATTCCGCCAGCAGGAACCGGGCTCGAACGGCGAAATCAAAGCCTTTTGCGAGAAAAACTTCGGCGTCACCTTTCCCCTGTTTGCCAAGGTTTACGTGAATGGCGCGCATACCCATCCCTTGTTTGCGCAGTTAAAACAGGCAGCGCCCGGCATATTTGGCACGCACTCGATCAAATGGAATTTCACCAAGTTTTTGGTGCGCAAGGATGGCCGCGTGTTTCGCCGCTACGCAACGGCCAGCAAACCGGCCAGCCTGGCGGCCGACATTCGGCAATTACTACAGGAATAGCGATGCGACGCTTTGATTAATAACAATAATTGCTGAAATCAATCAATTCGTATTTATTTCATGCTTGATATCAATATTGTGTTTCCAATAGCAAATTTCGGTGATAATGTTGACATAATTATTCGCAGATATCGATCAAAAAACGATGCCAGTCTTTGGGAAAATATTATCTTCATGGATGCGGATGGGCACTTATTCCCGCTTATTCATTCCTATTTTCTTCCTGATACTCGCCGTTTCCGCCGTCCGCTATCACGCCCTGCTGGGTACGGAAACGGCACTGGCCAATGCGCGCTACCAGCGCGATGCCCGGCAACTTGACCTGTTCCTGGCCAATAGCGTGCTGCCGCTGGCTGTCCATACGGACAGTCACGCGATGCACGACAGCGTGCGGCAAGTGCTGCGCAGCGCCCTGCCACTGAACCGCAGCCTCGCCTCCGTGCGCTGGGATACGGCTGGCGGCCATGTCGAAGTGCTGGCCGACAACAAGCTGAGCGACACACTGGCCGACGG
This sequence comes from Janthinobacterium leeuwenhoeki, assembly GCF_051380795.1. Taxonomy (NCBI): domain Bacteria; kingdom Pseudomonadati; phylum Pseudomonadota; class Betaproteobacteria; order Burkholderiales; family Oxalobacteraceae; genus Janthinobacterium; species Janthinobacterium leeuwenhoeki. The sequence continues at coordinate 8,800 of NZ_JBNYXT010000012.1, read as the reverse complement.
CGTGCCGGCGTGGTTTGCGCGCCTGACGGGCATGGCGGCCATCCGCAGCCGCCTGACGGTGGCGCTGCCGGATGGCGGCGACGGCATCCTCGACCTGCACTACACGCCTGGCCGGCCCCTGGCGCAGGTATGGAACAGGGTGCGCGAGCAGGCCGTTCTCAGCACCATCAATATCGTGCTCGTCTTCGTCCTGCTGGGCTTGGTTCTGGCGTCGCACCGCAAGCTGCTGGCGCGGCTCGTGCAAGCGACCGACCGCTTCCGCGATGGCAACTTTTCCGTGCGCCTGGCGGCCGGCGCGACGCCCGAGGCGCAAGCCGTGTCGCGGTCGTTCAACGGCATGGCCGGCGATATCGAAGAACTGCTGACCTCGCTGAAGACCAGCCAGCGCCAGCTGGGCGAACAGCTCAACGAAACCGTGCACATGCAGCAGGCACTGCAAAAGCTGTCGTGGCAAAACTACAATGACGTGCTGACGGGCTTGCCCAACCGTGCCGCGCTGGCCGCCCGTTTCGAACAGGAACTGTTCCTGGCGCGCGAACGCCAGCGCCTGATGGCCGTCTGCCTGTTCGACCTCGACCATTTCCAGGCCATCAACGACCGCTATGGCGCCGAAGCGGGCGATGACATCCTCAAGCAGGTGGCCGGCCGCCTGCACGGCTTTACCGGGCAGATCCATTATGCGGCGCGCCTGGGCGGCGATGAATTCGTCATGCTGCTGTGCGGCCAGGCCAGCATCGCCAGCATCGAACAGAACATCACCCAATTGATGCAGGAACTGAGCCGCCCCTACCAGTGCGACCAGCAGGCGCTGCACGTGACGGCCAGCGTCGGCATCGCCGTCTACGCGGGCAAGGACCTGAATACGGAAAGCCTGCTGCGCCACGCCGATCACGCCGTCTACCAGGCGAAACTGACGGGGCGCAACCAATACCACTTCTTCGACACCAACCTCGATGAGGAAGTGCGCACGCACCACAACCAGCGCACGGAAGTGCGCCATGCCCTGATCAACGGCGAACTGCGGCTGTACTACCAGCCCAAGGTCAACATGCGCGCCGGTACGGTGGTGGGCATGGAAGCACTGCTGCGCTGGCAGCATCCGCGCCGCGGCGTGCTGGCGCCGGCGCAATTCCTGCCGCTGGTGGAGCAGACGGATCTGATCATCGACATCGGCGAATGGGTGCTGCGCCAGGCCCTGTGGCAGATGCAGCGCTGGGTGGCTTGCGGCAAGCACTGGGTGGTCAGCGTGAATATCGCGGCGCGCCACTTCCAGCAACCGGACTTCGTCTCGCGCCTGGAAACCATCCTCGGCGAATTTCCCGGCGTGCGCGCCAGCATGCTGGAACTGGAAATCCTCGAATCGTCTGCCCTGCACGACATCGAAGACCTGCGCCGCATCATCCGCGCCTGCCAGGCGCTGGGCATCACGTTCGCGCTCGACGATTTCGGCACCGGCTACTCGTCGATGTCGTATCTGAAACGCCTGCCGGCGAACATCGTCAAGATCGACCAGAGCTTCGTGCGCAATATGCTCAACGACCGCGACGACCTGCACCTGGTGCGCGCCGTCATCGGCCTGGCCCGTTCCTTCAGCCTGACGGTAATCGCCGAAGGCGTGGAAAGCGTCGAGCATGGCGCGCGCCTGATCCAGCTGGGCTGCGACCTGGCGCAAGGCTACGGCATCGCCCGTCCCATGCCGGCCGACGCCGTGCTGGAGTGGGCGAATAACTTCATACCGGCCCCGCAATGGCGCATTGCGCAATACAACGAAGCGCCTATTTGACGGGCATCAAGGCGGAGTCGATCAGTTCTATCCAGTGCCGCACGGGCGTCTGCGTGCCCGCCTGCAGGTGGCTCAGGCAGCCGATATTGGCCGACACGATCATCTCCGGCTCGCACGCTTCCAGGTTCGCCACCTTGTTGTCGCGCAGCTGCTGCGACAGTGCCGGCTGCAAGATCGAATACGTGCCCGCCGAACCGCAGCACAAATGGCTGTCGGCGCACAGGCGTACGTCGACACCGACGGCGCGCAGCACCTGCTCGACCTTGCCGCGCACCTGCTGGCCGTGCTGCAGGGTGCATGGCGGGTGATACGCCACCCGTTTGCCGATGCGCCCTTGCAGCAGCGCCACCAGCTGCGCTTCAAACGCCGGCATGATCTCGGACAAATCGCGCGTCAGTGCGGCGATGCGCCGCGCCTTCTCCGCATACTGCGCATCGTGCGCCAGCAGGTGGCCATATTCCTTCACCGTGGCGCCGCAGCCGGACGCCGTCATGACGATGGCTTCCGCGCTATCCACGTATGGCCACCAGGCGTCGATATTGCGGCGCATGTCGTCCAGCGCCGCTTCCTGGTCGTTCAGGTGATGGCGCAGCGCGCCGCAGCAACCGGCTTTCGGCGCGACGATCAATTGCACGCCCAGCGCATCGAGCACGCGCGCCGTGGCCGCGTTGATGTTCGGCGACATGGCCGGCTGCACGCAGCCGTCGAGCAGCAGCATGGTGCGCGCGTGCTGGCGCGCGGGCCATGCGCCGGCGGCGGCGCCGGGACGCAATTTGTCCTGCAAACTTTTTGAGAGCAAGGGCCGCAGCGCCTGTCCCGCCTTGTACACGGGCGTAAACAGCCAGCGGCGCGGCAAGGCTTCCTTCAGGGCGAAGCGCAGTGCGCGTTCGCGCAAGGGGCGCTGCACGCGCTGTTCGACGACGTTGCGCCCGATGTCGACAAGGCGCCCGTACTGCACGCCCGAGGGACAGGTCGACTCGCAATTGCGGCAGGTCAGACAGCGGTCCAGGTGCGTCTGCGTCTTGGCGGTGACGGGCGCGCCCTCCAATACCTGCTTGATCAGATAAATGCGTCCGCGCGGGCCATCGAGTTCGTCGCCCAGCAGCTGGTAAGTGGGACAGGTGGCCGTGCAAAAGCCGCAATGCACGCAGGCGCGCAGGATAGTTTCGGCTTCGTCGCCTGCCGGCGTATTCTTGATGAAATCGGCGAGATTGGTTTGCATGCGCGCTCAATACATTCTGTGCGGGTTGAAGATGCCAGCCGGGTCGAAAGCCCGCCGCAGGCGCTGGTGGATGGTGGCCACGGCCGGCGCCAGCGGCTGGAACACGCCCACGGCCTTGTCGCCGCCGCGGAACAGGGTGGCGTGGCCCCCAAGCGCAACCACCGCCTGGCGGATGTGACGGGCGCTATCAGCGTCGGCGTCGCCATCGAGCTTCAGCCAGCGCTGCGCCCCGCCCCACTCGATCAGCTGACGCCCCTTTAAAATCACGGCGCTGGCGTGCGGCGGCAGAGACAAGCGCCACAAGCTGCCCGCGCCCGCAAAGAAAGCGTGCGTTTGCTCGCGCACGGCCAGCCAGAAGGCGGCCGCGTCATCGGCTGCCAGCAGCTCGCCGCCCAGCGTGTGCAGGGCCGCCGACACGGCCGCCTCGGCGCCGGACAGGCGCACCGTCAGCACGCCATCGTGCCAGCAACTGGCGGAGATCGGCAGCGGCTTGCCTGCCCATTCATTGAGCATGCGCAAGGCGGCGATTTCCGCGCACGGCAAGCGAAAGGTCGCTTCGCGCAGCGGCAAGGGCAGTACCTTCAGCGACACTTCCAGGATCAGGCCCAGGGTACCCAGGGATCCCGCCAGCAGCCGCGAGACATCGTAGCCGGCCACGTTTTTCATCACTTGCCCGCCAAAGGCCAGGCGTTCGCCATGGCCATCCATCAGCACGGCGCCCAGCACAAAGTCGCGCAAGGCTCCGGCGCTGGCGCGGCGCGGGCCGGACAGCGCACTGGCAACGACGCCGCCCACCGTGGCGCCAGCACCGAAATGGGGCGGCTCGAACGCCAGCATCTGATTACGCGCGGCCAGCGCCGCCTCGATTTCAGACAGCGGCGTGCCGCAGCGGGCCGTGATCACCAGTTCCGTCGGTTCATAATCGATGATGCCGGCATACGCGCGCGTATCGAGCACGTCGCCTTCGAGCTGCTGGCCATACCAGTCTTTCGTGCCGCCGCCGCGCAGGCGCAAGGGCTTGCCCGCTGCGCTGGCGGCCAGTATCTGCTGCCTGAATTGTTCCACTATCGCTTGCAAAGGAGTCTCCGACGGTTAAAAACGGGGCAGCTTGGCGAATGGCAGGCGCCCCGCCGTCACATGCATCTTGCCGAATTCGGCGCAGCGGTTCAAGGTGGGAATCGCCTTATCCGGATTGAGCAAGGTATGGGGATCGAAGGCGCGCTTGACGGCAAAGAAGGCATCGAGTTCGGCGCGCGTAAATTGCACGCACATGGAATTGATCTTTTCCATGCCCACGCCATGTTCGCCCGTGATGGTGCCGCCGACAGCCACGCACAGGGCCAGGATGTCCGCGCCAAACGCTTCGGCGCGCTCGAACTGGCCGGGCATGTTGGCGTCGAACAGGATCAGGGGATGCAGATTGCCGTCGCCCGCGTGGAACACATTCGCGCAGCGCAAGCCATGCGTCGTTTCCATGCCGGCGATGCCGGTCAGCACTTCGGCAAGGCGCTTGCGCGGGATGGTGCCGTCCATGCAGTAGTAGTCGGGCGAGATGCGCCCGGCGGCGGGAAAGGCGTTCTTGCGGCCGGACCAGAATTTCATGCGCTCCGCTTCCGACTGCGACACGGCGATGGCGCTGGCGCCCGCCCCTTCCAGCACGGCCGTCATGCGGGCGATTTCCTCTTCCACTTCCTCGTGGGTGCCGTCCGCTTCGCATAGCAAAATGGCGGCCGCGTCGATGTCGTAGCCGGCCTTGACGAACGGTTCTACCATGCGTGACGACGTCTGGTCCATCATTTCCAGTCCGGCCGGGATGATGCCGGCGGCAATCACGTTGGCCACGGCGTTGCCGCCCGTGACGACGTCGTCAAAGGACGCCATGATGACGCGCGCCGTGGCCGGTTTCGGGATCAGTTTCACGGTCACTTCCGTGACGATGCCCAGCATGCCTTCAGAGCCGATGAAAATAGCCAGCAGGTCGAGGCCAGGCGAGTCCAGGCATTCGCCGCCCAGCTCCAGCACGTCGCCATCGATGGTAACAACGCGCACGCGCAGCACATTGTGCACGGTCAAGCCGTATTTCAGGCAATGCACGCCACCCGAGTTTTCCGCCACGTTGCCGCCGATGCTGCAGGCGATCTGCGAGGACGGATCGGGCGCGTAATACAGCGCGTGGGGCGCGGCCGCTTCGGAAATGGCCAGGTTGCGCACGCCCGGCTGCACCACGGCCGTGCGCGCATACGCATCGAGGCGCACGATGCGGTTCAAACGCGCCGTCGACAGCACCACGCCATCGGCAATCGGCAAGGCGCCGCCCGACAGGCCCGTGCCGGCGCCGCGCGGCACGATCGGCACCTTCAACTCGCGGCAGACGCCGAGGATGGCGATGACCTGTTCTTCCGTATCCGGCAAAGTCACCACCATCGGCAACTGGCGGTAGGCGGCCAGGCCATCGCATTCATACGGGCGCGTATCTTCCGCGTCGGACAGCACGCAGCGTGCCGGCAGCACGGCCAGCAGGGCCGCGACGACGGCTTGCTGGCGCGCGGCGGTCAATCCGGATTCAGGGGCGGCATTGAGCATATGATTGGGGGCAAGAGGCATGGGCGTGCAACGATTGTAAGCACAAAAGTGGCGCGCAGCGCGTTTTTTGTCCGATTTGCCCGCAAATCCGCAGCCAGGGGGCGCGCGGTGTCGTATGCTGCCCCCATTCTTCTTTACAGGACCGACATCATGGGCAACCGACTTTCGAAAATCGCCACGCGCACGGGTGACAATGGCAGCACCGGCCTGGGCGACGGCAGCCGCACCAGCAAGGACAGCGCGCGCATCCACGCCATGGGCGACGTGGACGAACTCAATTCAAATCTGGGACTGCTGCTGTGCGAAGCCATGCCCGACGCCTTGCGCGAGGAACTGGTGGCCATCCAGCACGACCTGTTCGACCTGGGCGGAGAAATCTGCATCCCCGGCTACCAGTTGATCAAGGAAGAGCACGTGCTGCGCCTCGATGACCTGCTGGCGAAATACAATGCGGACTTGCCGGCCCTCTCTGAATTCATCCTGCCGGCCGGCTCGCGCGCCGCTTCGCTGGCGCATGTGTGCCGCACCGTGTGCCGCCGCGCCGAGCGCAGCATCGTCGCGCTGGCCAATGCGGAAACACTCCACGAGCATCCGCGCCAGTACGTCAACCGCCTGTCCGACCTGCTGTTCGTGCTGTCGCGCGTGCTGAACCGCTTTGCCGGCGGCAGCGATGTGCTGTGGCGGCATGACCGCACGCGGGGCTAACGCCGCCAGCGCTGCATTTTTTATCGCCGCCCCATCACGCACCACGCTGCCCTGCCCTGCCCAATATCCGTACTGCTAGCGCTAAATGAGAACAATGCGCCATGGCAGTCATCACAGGACAGCGTACGGCTGCCCCTAGTCTGCGGCCTGCATCATTTTTTGCGGCGCCCCTTGCGCTTGAACTTCAACTTGCACATGCTCGCGCAGCAAGCCGCGCAGCAGTTGCACCTGGGCCACGGCATCGGCTTGCAGCGCAGTCAAGCCCTCGGCCGCACAGGGGCCGGGCGCACAGGCATCGGCTTCGCCGCGCAGCAGCGCATCGATTTCCCCGCTGACGGCGGCAATCCAGCGTTGCAATTCGGGCGGCGCCGGCTCGGCCTGGGGACTCAGACTGATGCGCGCCGTGCTGCCCGCCACGCGGCGCAGCAGCGGCAAGGTGCGCAGTGCCGCCAGGCCCACGCCGCTGCTGCGGTCCAGGCGGCGCTCGATGCGCAAGCGTTGCAGCACTTGTTCCGCGTTATTGCTGGCCAGCCCCGCCTCGCGGCGCAGGCGCGCGATGGCGCTATCCCACTTTCCGCCCGCCGCCAGCACGGCCAGCAAGTATTTCAGGTTGGCCGACACGGCTTTCGCCAGGCGCTGGTCCAGGTCGTCCGCCTCGCGGTCGGGCCACAGGAAAAACGTGGCCAGCAAGGCCAGCACGCAGCCCAGCACATTGTTGCCCAGGCGGCTCAGCGCGTACACCATCTCGCTGGCCGGCGCCGCATAGTCGGCCACCAGCACGAAGGCGGGCGTCATGAACAGCACATGCAGGCTGTAGCTGACGCGGCGCAAGGCCATGGTGGCGACGATCAGGGGAAACACCACCAGCGAGATCGCCAGCGGGGTGTGCACCGCCAGGCCGATCAGCACTGCCAGCACGGCGCCCAGCACGCTGCCCGCGACCCGCTCGATGCCGCGCGGCCAGGTGGTCGACACGGACGGCTGCAGTATCAGCAAGGTCGCCATGGTGGCCCAGTAGCCGAACGGAATGTGCAGCGCCTCGACCAGCAGGAAGCCGGCCGTCGTCGCCAGCGATACGCGCGCCGCGTGGCGCCAGCTCAGCGACTGCGGCGTGGCGTTGACTTTTGCCGTTTGCCACGCCTGCCCCAGCGCCAGGAAAGCCGCCTCGCGCCACGGCAGCTGCGTCGCGCGCGGCAAGCCCAGCTCGATGAAGTCCACGTTCAGGCGCAAGGGCAGCAAGGCGCCCAGCGCCGCTTCCAGGCGCCTTCCGCAGCCAGCCAGGCGGCGCTGCAATTCCAGGGGCGGCGTTTCCGGCTGGCGCTGCACGGCTTGCCCCAGGCGGCGCAGCAGCACGGCCATCACTTCCAGGCTGCGCCGCGCGCGCGGGTCCTGGCGCAGGCGCTGCTGCTCGCGCTCGCATGTATGCGTGACGGCGATCAAATAGGCAAAAATGCGCTCGGCGTCGCTGAGCGCCAGCAGCAAGTTGTCGTACAGAGCGCTGCGGCCCGCGCGTGCGGGCGGCACGGCGGCCAGCGCCACCCGCGCCGCTTCCAGCGCGGCGCGTGCCTGCGAACGGTAGCTGGCGCCATGCGCGGCGGCATCCGGCTGCGCCGGCCCCTGCTCGAGGAAGCGCGCATTGTCACGCGCGATGCCGGCCAGGCGCGAATACGCGGCGCGAATGGCGCGCCGGGCCGGGCTAAACGGGTGAATGCGCCAGACGGTAAAACTGAGCACCGTGGCAAACAGGCAGCCGAACATGTATAGCCCCAGGAATGGCGCCGTCTGCGTCATCGATTCCAATGGGTGCGTGACCATCACGACGCAGGCCGTGGCCGCCAGGATGGCCACTTGCGCCGTGGCCGCGCCCCAGATGCGCGCCAGCGCGCCGGCCCAGGAAAACAGCAGCACAGCAACGGCGGCGGCCGCCACGCCATGCCCGGCCGCCAGCGCCGTCAGGCCGCCAGCCACGGTGGACAGCAAGCCGAAGCCCAGCATCGAGACGAAACGCATGCGCCGCGTGCCGGCCGCGTCGGCCAGGCAGGTCCAGAAGGCGCCGATGGCGGCCCAGGAAAAATCGGGCTGGTCGAACAGCAGGCCCAGGAGCAACATGGCGCTGGAAGCACAGGCGGCCCGCAAGCCCTCGGACAGATTCGTTTCGTCGATGGCCAGGCTGACCATCCACAGGGGACGGCGCTGCGCCAGCTTGTCGGTATAAGCGTGCATGCCCGTCAGCCAGCGGCCAGCCAGTGCGCGTGTACGGCGGTGAAATTTCCTGAAATGCAAGTTGGACTTTGAAAGGGTATCAAAGCGTCATCGTAGCATTCCCGGACGAAGAATGTTGCAGTGCAGCGTAAAATCCTACCAGACGAAAAAAAACGGCACCGCAGTGCTAATGCCGTTCAGTTAAGCAGGTTTTCGTAGAACGCGCATGGCATAGCGCTTTGGTTTTGCCTTGACGGCCCGGTCGAATTTTCGATCGGGCCGTTCGTCATTGAGAAGACTAACCA